>CAURFY010000060.1:0-10753 GCA_963524115.1 uncultured Bacillus sp. | reverse complement strand
TTCGACCAGGAACGGTTCAAAATTATTCACTTGAGGGATTAGCGCAAAATTTAAGAGGGATTGTTACTAACTTGATTGTGAATCCTTATTTGCTCTCGTGTACTTTTGAGGAGCATCGAATAGTCTTATTTAAAGATGGACGGGTTATAATTCACGGAACGCATGAACCTGCAAGGGCGAGATCGATTTATAACAAAATGCTTGGGTAAATTGAGGGCGATTCTTCATCATGAAGAATCGCTTTTTGAACTTTTTCGTCAAATGGATATATATAGATAACGCTTATCTGTGCAGAGTTCGCTTTAAGACCACACTATCCAAGAAAGAAGCAGTGATAATCCCTGCGGTATAACGAATCAAATCCACAAAAAGAAAACCATGGCCTAGGATCAATGCTCCGAGTAAAGTACCACGGATCTGATTGATCCAATCTTCCTGATATAGCTGACTGAATTCAATGCCAAAGCTGAACAAAAAACTGAAACAGATGGCAGCAACTAAGCTCTTCCGGACTAGAAACAAACGGAATCCAAAATAGACCATCATCGCCCATAACATATCCCCGGCGTTCTCCGAGATAAAAAATAGGAGAAGGTAGCTGAACTTTCTGGATGCTAATCCTAATAAAATAGTCATAATAGCGGCTATCAAATAACCTATTCTCAAATTACGATAATGCGGTTTAATTGGTTTATATTTAATGGTCAATAGAATCACTCTTTTGCATGGGATGATATTCATTGTATCTCATTTTATGAATAAAATTGAGTATTTAAAAATAATAGGATTCTTGTAAGAAAGAATGAACCTTGAATGGTTTTGGGATATACTGTTCATGTACATAGTAGATTAGGACCAAAAGGAAGCCAAGGAGGAATAATCAATGTTAAATAAAGAAATGAAAAAATACATATCAGAAATAATGGGTGAGCAGGAAGCATCACCGAAAACGATTGAATTACATAAGGAAGAAAAAGAATATATTGGAAAAAATCATTTGATTGAAGATGAGGCAACCCTTATCGAGAAAAACTCAGTTTCTCGCTTCGAGGACGCCTACATTGAACGCGGTGACAAAGAACAAGAAGAAGTAATTGCTGAAGAAACAGCCCCTTTTCTAGAACAACCGATTGACTACTTTAAAAAACATAAAAATGAATTTATTTATGTGGAATCAAAGTGGTTTGATTTGATTAGTGTTGATGCCGTTTCCTTTGAAGCTGATGATGTATTCGGAACATACGACGTTATGTTAGGTTTAAAGTTACAAAAGAAATTTGAACCTCAGGTTAAGGGATTTCTTCAAAACACATTGCACGGAGACGACGCGAAGTTTGATTTAATGTTCGATCAAGGTGACGGTTTATGGAGTTTAAACTTTGCATTAAACTATGTAGAGGGATTTAATGAAGAAATGTCAATTAGAGAAGCATACGGTTTGATTTATCAATTTCTATTTAAACTTAATGAAGCAGCGGAACAGAAATAGGAGATTATTTACGGAATATTATTCAGGTGTTTAATAGATAAAAAAGGGTCACACTTTGACCCTCAATGTGATGTTCTGGCAATTGAATAGTGCCAAATACTACCAATGAAATCTTTGTTTATTTTTCCTTGGGCCTCTAAATAATCTAACTGCCCTATAACCTCAGACATAACAAGAGAAAATTGCTGATAATACAATTTTTTATATAATGTTTGGGCAAGTTCACTTGCAGTATGATTTCCAGATTGGATCAATTGAAGAAGTCGCTGTGACTTTTCTTCGATTCGGTCCAATCTTTTTATGAATAACGGATTTGGATTTTTAATCAATCTTCCATGACCTGAAAAAACAAGGTCAGCATGAAGTGATAAGCAATCCTCTAAAGAATTTTTATGCTGGATGAGAGAGTGAATTCTTTCCCCATTTAAGTCTGGCTCGACTAAGGCATTACTGGAAATATGCTCGATCAATAAATCACCAGCAAATAACCATGTATTTGCTGTGTCATGAAATGCAAGCTGGTCAGGGGCATGGCCTGGAGTTTTCATAACATTAAAATTTAAGAATTGATTAGTGGTCAATTCAATAATATTAGTTTGTAGTGCTTGATCCTTATTTTTTTGAATAGCTTTTCTCAAAAATGCTACTTGGGTTTGACCGGTCTCACCACAGCCCATCTCCTGATAGAGCTGCGTAAAAAAATCAACTCGCATTTTCAAAAAAGCTTGATCTCTTTTTAATCGGGGAATGGAATGTGGGGAGGCGTATATTGGGATCTGATGCTTCTCAACAATCTTATTTACTAGCCCGATATGATCATTATGATGATGGGTAAGGATTACTTCCGTCATATCTTCCAAACAATAACCGTTCCTGTAAAGTGTGGATAGTAATGAATTCCAGCAGTCTTCATTATTCACCCCCGCATCGATCAGCGTAAGAGACCGGTCCTGTTTGAGCAAATAGAAATTTATACTTTTTAGTCCTGACTGAATTGGCACAAAAATAGGGAAAACCTTGCAGCCATTTTTCTTTAAATCTATCAACAACTTACACCCCGCAATTTCCATTTATATGAAAAGGGGAGAGCTTTCCCCCTCCACCACTCTATTTAGCTAAAAGCTGATCCAAATGTTTGATGATCGCTTCACGATCCCCTGAAATCTTTTCTTCGCGAACCTGATCCTTTTCAAGTTTTTCCAATGCCTTCGCCTATACTTCTTGTTCAACGGCGTGCGGAATAACAACAACTCCATCAGCATCTCCAACAATGATATCGCCTGGATAAACAGCTTGTCCACCACAAGCAATTGGAATATTAATTTCACCAACACCAGCTTTGCCACTTGCTGCAACAGCAGTTCCTTTTGAAAAAATAGGGAAGTTCAAGTCTTTGATCCCCTTGATATCGCGGATCACACCGTCAACGACAATAGCAGCAACGCCTAAGGTTTGGGCCATACCCACCACAAAATCACCCGCAATGGCCCTATATTGATCCCCTTTTGCATCTACGACAATAATATCCCCTGGCTTTGATGCTCTGATTGCACGTAATACCGCTTTGTTATCCCCGACTGGAATCTTGACAGTTAAAGCTCTCCCGGCAAATTTGTATTCTTCCTTTAAAGGTTTAATAGCAGGATCCAAATTGTTTAATCCGTCCATTGCATCAGAAATACATGTAGTTGGAATATTTTGAAACCTTAACACAAGTTCGTCCATTTCGCATTCCCCTTTTTAAATAGTCTATTATTCATTATACATCTCTTCCAATTAAATAGAAAAATAGGAAAATACTATAAAAGATGATAAGAAAAATGAATGGCTTAATTCTCGGCAGATATTTCCGAATACACACTTGACAGGTAGGATAAGTGAGGATAGTATATATAATTATATTGTAAGGTAATATTTAACAAAATACTCTGTAATTCCTTTTTAAAATGTGGTAAGACATTTATAGGGAACCCTACAAGCTAATATTGCATGCTGATTGGATAAACCGAAGGCACATACTAATAAAAAGTGTGGGCTTTTTTTAATACTTTAATAAAGGAGGATCAAATATCTTTTTATCTAGGATTCATAATCGAGAGGAGAATGATAAAATGGCAGATTTTGAACAAGAGAAAAGGAAATATATTTTGGATTCATTAAAGAATTTGCAATTTGGTTCACTTGTCATTACCATTCATGATGGGCAAATTACACAAGTGGACAAAACTGAAAAAAATCGATTTATCTCGAAAAGTAAATCAAAAACCAATCGGCCCCTGCAAACTTATAACTAAGTTATCTAAATAGAATTCAAAATAATCAATTTATTTTAAAAACCAAGTTGACTTATATGGTAAATGGGGATAAACTAAAAATAGCAATATGAGTAAACCATATAACATTTCTTGGGATACAGCAGCTGCTATCCGATAACGGAAGGACTGAAAGCTTTAGAGATGTTCAAAACAAAACGATTTAGAAGTTTAGGAAGGGTAAACCAAGTTAGACAATTTAATATGAAATTTAGCTTATCAGACAACTGAAGGCTGCTCTTCTTTTATTTAATAAAAGATAGCAGTCTTTTTTTATTACTTTTTTCGCAACAGATTATTGATGGAGGTGAGAACAAAAGGGTTGTTGCGTTAATAAGAAGAAGGAGGGGCCAGGATGAGTGTAAATATTGAATCATTAAATCGTTCTTTTACAAAATCACAACAAGTCATTCAGGCTCTGCAGGATGTGAATTTACATATAAACAAAGGTGAATTCATCACGATTATTGGTCCAAGTGGATGTGGAAAAAGTACGCTTTTGAAAATTATTGCTGGGCTCGACCTCAATTTCGAAGGATCAGTCAAGATTAGTAATGCTGAATTGAAGGGTCCCGGAATCAAACAAGGGTTCATATTTCAAGAGCATCGCCTTTTCCCATGGTTGACCGTCGAAAAAAATATCGTAGCAGATTTATCTTTAAAAGATCCTGAAGTAAGGCAGAAGGTAGATGAATTAATTGAGATTGTTAGATTAACAGGATTCGAGAAGTCATATCCAAGAGAATTATCGGGAGGAATGTCACAACGGGTTGCCATAGCAAGGGCTTTACTAAGAGATCCGGACGTACTCCTCTTGGATGAACCGTTTGGGGCACTTGATGCTTTCACAAGGACCCACCTACAAGATGTACTCCTTGATATTTGGAAGAAGAAAGGCACCACGATGATCCTAGTCACCCATGATTTAGATGAATCCATTTATCTTGGTCAACGCGTGGTGATTATGAGCCCTAGACCAGGAATGGTCAGCAAAATCATTCCGATTGATCTACCTTATCCTCGTAAAAAGGTAAATCGTACGTTTCAGGAGCTTAGACAACGAGTTTTGGAAGAATTTGAGAAATCGGATGACCTCCTTTTAGTAGAAGGCTCCGGAATTTAAATAGGAAAGGGATAGAAATCACATGAAAAAAATTAAAATTATTGGGCTATTATTTATTCTTAGTTTGAGCTTATTAGCTGGATGCTCTAAAACGGAATCAAAAAAGGAAAAAGCAAATGCCACCGCAAAAAGTGAAAATGTCACGGTCAATATCGGGATACAACAAATCATCGGACCACTACTGTTAGCAAAAGACAAAGGATGGTTTGAAGAAGGCTTCGCCAAAGTTGGAGCTAAGGTTACCTGGGCAGAATTCCAAAGTGGTCCACCCCATTTTGAAGCAATGGCCTCTGACCGCTTGGATTTTGGGCAAGTAGGTAACTCACCAGTCGTATCAGCGCAAGCAGCAGGTATTGACTTTAAAGAAATTGACACTATTAGCAAGGGTTTAAAAGGAAATGCCATTCTCGTTCAAAAAAATAGCTCAATAAAAAATGTTAAGGACTTAAAAGGTAAAAAGGTTGCCGTTGCAAAGGGAAGCAGCGCTTTTAATTTATTGTATCGTGCCATTGATCAAGTTGGTTTGAAGCCAGGAGATATAGAAATCATTCAACTTCAGCCTGATGAAGCACAACCTGCCTTTGAAACAGGTTCAGTTGATGCCTGGGCTATTTGGGATCCTTATATCAGTGTTCAAAGTACGAAAAATAATGCAAGAGTATTAGCAGATGGTGACACTTTAAATGTTGTTTCGCCAAGTTTCACAATTGTCCGAGGGAAATTTGCGGATGAACACCCAGAGCTAGTGGTTGAGTTCTTAAAAATCTATGAAAAAGCTTTACGATATCAAAATGAACATACTGAAGAAGCAATCGGTATTTATTCAAAAGAGAAAAAAATTAGCCCAGAAGTAGTTAAGCAGGTGTTGAGGAATTCTGTTGCAATAAATCTACCTGTGGATGAAAACATTGTGAAAGCCCAACAAGACACTGCTGACTTCCAATATTCATTAAAAGCAATCAACCAAAAAATAAATGCTTCCAAAGTTGTAGATAACAAGTTTATCAATAAAGCATTAAATGAGTTAGAAAAAGAAAATAAATAATTGGAGGTGAAATCGATGAGTAAAACGAAGGGATTTTCGCTTCCAGCCCATTCAATATTAAAGGTTCGTTCTCCCTTATTCTTTAAAAAACATGATAAGAGAGTTTCGTTCCAAAAACAACTCATTGTCATGCTGCGGGGGCTCATTTTACCTGTAACTGTGGTTGCCATCTGGCAATTAGTCGGATCTCTCGATTTCGTGTCAAAAACGTTATTACCGACTCCGTGGGCGATTTTGGGATCCTTTACAGATCTGATCGTCACTGGTGAGTTATGGGGCCACATGGAGATTAGTATATGGCGAGCTTCTATTGGATTTGTCATTGGTGCTGGGTTAGGTTTATTACTTGGTTTATTTGTAGGATTCTCGAATAAGACAGAGCATTTTATGGACCCCTCGTTACAAATGCTCAAGACCGTCCCCCATCTTGCGGTCGCACCATTGTTTATCTTGTGGTTTGGATTTGGTGAGACTTCAAAAATCTTACTGATTGCAAAGGGGGCGTTTTTCCCAATCTATGTCAATACGTTTTTGGGCATCAGAGGTGTCGATTCAAAATTGTTCGATGTAGCAAGAGTTTTGGAATTTAGCCGCTTAAAGCTGATTACCAAACTGATTATTCCGGCAGCACTTCCGAATATTCTTCTTGGTGTAAGGTTATCACTTGGTGTAGCATGGCTTGGGTTGGTAGTCGCTGAATTAATGGGGTCAAGTGAAGGAATAGGCTACATGATCATGGATGCACGACAATTTTCAAATACTGAAGTTGTATTTGTGGGTATCATTATTTTTGCATTAGTTGGAAAATTAACCGATTCAATTGTCCGACTCCTTGAAACGAAACTATTAAAGTGGCAAGATCACTTCTCTGGTGAAAATAAAACAATTTAATGAAGGAAAGTGGATTCGTTCATTTTAAAACTAAGTAAATTTATTGGAAAGGTAATATTAATTTTTAAAATAGGAAGGGGATTAACATGGGTAAAATTGTCATTGTTTCAGGTAGTCCGGCAAAATTTTCAAGATCAGCAGCAATCTCCAAATTTGTGGGTGAATTATTGGCGGAGAACCATCAGGTCGAGTACATTAAGCCAAGCGATTTACCACCTGAGGACTTGGTTTTTGCAAAATGGGACAGTGAGGCAATCAAAAAATCCATAAGTCTGGTTGAGAGTGCAGATGCATTGGTCTTTATTAGTCCAGTTTATAAGGCAAGTTATACAGGGGTATTAAAAACCTTTATCGATTTACTTCCGGAAAAATCACTAGAGGATAAAACCATTTTACCGATTTTAAATGGAGGGACAGTTGCTCATCTTTTAGCACTTGAATATACATTTAAACCAGTGTTTTCTGTGCTAGGTGCGACAGATATAATCAATGGTGTATATTTGGTCGATTCACAGGTCCAATATAACGAAACAGAATTGACTTATATAGATAACGAAGCAGAACAAAGGCTGAGATTAAATGTTAACGAATTAATTAATAGAATTAATCACAGGGAAAAAGCTGTTATAAAGGGATAAGGGGAGATAGATTATGGATATTTTATGGTTCATACCTTCAAGTGGTGATACTCGATATTTAGGAACTACAAAAGCAGCACGCCCAGCAGAATATAGTTATTTTCGCCAAATTGCTCAAGCAACTGATCGACTTGGCTACACCGGAGTGCTCATTCCAACAGGGAATTTTTGTGAGGATCCTTGGATTTTGGCTAGTGCCCTAGCAGCAGAAACAGAAAGACTTAAGTTTTTAGTTGCCGTTCGTCCGGGACTAACGCTTCCTTCTGTTGCCGCACGGATGACTTCAACACTTGATCGCCTTTCCAAAGGTCGAGTAATGATTAATGTGGTTGCTGGTGGAGATCCCGTAGAATTGGCCGGCGATGGAATTTTCCTTGATCATGATGAACGCTATGCGGCGACAGATGAATTTTTAACCGTTTGGAAAGGGTTATTGAAAGGAGAAAATGTGGATTTTTCAGGGGAACATCTCAAAGTTGAAGGTGGGAAGTTGTTTTTTCCGCCGGTACAACAGCCTAATCCTCCTGTCTATATTGGTGGTTCATCACCCGCAGGTCACGCTGTGGCGGCAAAACATACCGATGTTTATATCACATGGGGAGAACCACCACAAGAGGTTGAGAAAAAGATTCAGGAAGTTCGTAGCCTAGCAGAGAAAGAGGGAAGAACAGTCCGCTTTGGAATTCGCCTCCATGTTATTGTAAGAGAAACCGAAAAAGAGGCTTGGGAAGCGGCAGACACATTAATAGAAAATCTAGATTCCGAAACAATCGAAGCAGCACAACGAGGAAGAGAACGGATGGATTCTGTTGGTCAAAAAAGAATGACCAATTTGCATGGATTTGAAAGAAAGGATCTTGAAATTAGTCCGAATTTGTGGGCAGGAATTGGATTAGTTCGTGGTGGTGCAGGAACAGCACTTGTAGGCGATCCGATTCAAGTTTCAGATAGAATCAAAGAATATGCCGATCTAGGGATTGATACGTTTGTTCTCTCAGGTTACCCTCATCTTGAGGAAGCCTATCGAACTGCTGAATTATTATTCCCGCTTTTGCCATTTAACGAAAATAGCGCTGATACTAAGCGAGATATTGTTGGAAGCGTCTATGGGAAAAGCTATAGTGCCTTCTCATTGTTATAGATATTTAATGCAAAGAGGTGAGTTCATTAGAACTCGCTTTTTTGTTAATAATCCTATAACAATTGTAGTAATGTTCCTAAATATTGTAAATTTCAATGAATGTTCACTGCCTTTCACCCTATAGTTGATGTATAGTAAATTTAAGGAAAAACTTGTTTTTCTTAAAATATTATATATGAAGGTGATCTTATGATTTATGACCTGGTTTTGTTGCATCCACCAACCGTGTATGATTTTCGGAAGGAAATGATTTTTACCGGTCCCATCAGCGACGTTGTCCCATCATCACCGGTATTTGAAATGTATCCGATAGGTTTGACTAGTATCGGAGACTATCTTGAGCGATTTGGATTAAAGGTGAAAATTATCAACATCGCCAACCGAATGTTATTAAATCCAAATTTCGATGTTGAAAAAAAATTGAGTAAAATCAAAACAAAAGCTTTTGGAATTGATCTTCATTGGCTCCCACACGCACACGGAAGTGTTGAACTGGCGAAGGTCGTTAAAAAACTGCACCCAGATGTCCCAGTGATCTTTGGGGGATTATCTTCTACTTACTTCCACGAGGAACTAATTCAATATCCTGAGATTGATTTTGTTATGCGGGGTGATACAACAGAAAAACCATTGTTGATGCTGTTAAACCGCTTAGAAAACAAACATAAAGACTTCTCAACTATCCCGAACTTAACTTGGAAAAAAGATGGGCAATACCACTATAATCTGATTACATATGTTCCAGATGATCTGGATGAGTTTGATTTCCCTGGATATCGATATATCATAAAATCTGTCTTTAAGTATCGAAATCTATTAGACCCACTACCATATAAGGGCTGGCTCCAATATCCGAACACTGCCTTACTTACTTCAAAGGGGTGTACATTTAATTGTTTAATTTGCGGTGGATCCAGGACAGCCTACGACATAAATTGCAATCGAAAAAAACTTGTGATGAAGTCTCCAAAGAAGATGCTAGAAGACATCGCCTTTATTCAACGATTTAGTCGAGCACCTATTTTTCTACTAAATGATATTAGACAGGGTGGCCCTGATTATGTTCAGGAATTTTTATCAGGTCTTAAACAGCTAAATATTAAAAATGAAATTGTTTTTGAACTTTTTCAATTTGCTGATGAAGATTTCTTCAAACAACTTCATGATGCAATTCCAAAGTATAGCATAGAATTAACATTAGAATCATCAGATGAAGATTTAAGGCGATTAAACGGAAAGCTACCATGTACGAACAAAAAAATTATCGAAACACTACAACACGCTTTAAAACATGACTGTGCGAAAATCGATCTATTCTTTATGGTTGGTATCCCGGGTCAATCGTATAAAAGTGCAATTGAAAACATTAGTTTTTGTGAAGAGGTTCACAATATTTGCAATCAAGATACCCGCTTATCTTATTTTGTAGCACCATTATCACCTTTCCTTGATCCTGGAAGCCCAGCTTTTGAAAATCCGGATAAATACGGCTATACCAAGATTTATTCTAAGTTAGAAGATTTTCGCCAGGCGATGGTCCAACCCTCTTGGAAATATATGCTTAGCTATGAAACCGATAAAATGAAGCGTGAAGAGATTGTAAAAGCAACCTATGATTCTGCCTTATTGTTAAATCAATTTAAATTAAAATACGGCTTAATTGACCAAGCGGCGTATGTTGATATTGAGACTAAGATTACGAAGTCGTTAGAATTTATCGATAGAATCGATGGAATTTTAGAATTACCTCCACTTGAAAGAGAAGCAGGTCTTGCAGAAATCAAACGGGAAGTAATTGAGGTTAATCGACATAGTATCTGTGGAAAAAATGAATTAAAATGGGAAACGAAAAAGTTATACGCAAATTTTGGTTCGTTAACTATTATTGGATTAGAATTGCTTTTAAAAGAGATGGTAAAAGGGGTTAAATTACAACTTGGAAAGGTTGACAGACATAAGGTGACCCTTAAATAATATAAAAATTTCATTCGAAAAGGCTGCCACAATAAATTGTGGCAGCCTTATTTTAAAAATCTCACTTCCTATTTAACCGAATCAGTAATCCCCGTTAGTACCTTGGGCACAAGCTCTGAAAAATCACGTGCCAGCATCGA
>CAURFY010000059.1:0-10754 GCA_963524115.1 uncultured Bacillus sp. | reverse complement strand
TTCCTGGATGGATGGATACACAACCCTTAGTTTCGCCAATCACCTCTACGAGAAACTCTCTTTCTACATGGACGGTGATTTTATTTCCACTTGAGGAAATGACTGCCTCTGTGCAATTTGGCTGTTGTAAGACGCGGGCCATTACCTCTTGATCCTCAAAGCTGTCAGGATCACGATTTTTTAACTTGATGACATCGGTATAGCCGACACGCTCAGTTACTACTTCTGTCTTTGTGTTATCACTATAAGAGTACCAAACGTTGATGTCATAAGTTCCGACAATCTCTACTGTTCGACCGACCTTTTTTGCCTCGTATTTATGGTTAATAATCCAGCAGCCGAGAATGCTGGACGGATGGTGTGCAGGGCAAATCGTGTGTTTGGATTGTGTAAATTTACGTCCTTTCGCCACAACCGCTTTCGTGATAATCTCTCTGTATTCTCCCATTGCGAGCGAACCCTCCTCATTCATTTTCACTTCATCCTATGCGAGATATTAGACTAGTGTGCGACAATTTTGAACCTTGCAAGGTAAAAGTTTAGGCATAGTTCATAGTATGTTTTTTATGGGGAGTGGTTCCGAAAAAACAAATTCAACTGAATGATTATGGTGGGGGGCTATCCGCCAGTTTTGGGTGTATATCCATCAAATTTTAGGTCCGCCGAATTCGAGGGCCAATCCGTCAAACACCATTTAACCTGCTCCAAATCAAAAAAACCAGGAAGCCTCTGGCCCCTGGTTTCTACTCTTTAAAAATTATTCTTAATGATGGCAGTGTTCGTCGTGTTCAATCGCTGAACCGGTTTTTCCCTGTAATAAATCCCCACCGGTTGTAGTGATGATTTCATCAGTAACAGTGTTGGAGATTGTTGAAGCAATGATCTGCAAAAGTTCATTTACGTCAATTTGTGATTGTTTAAATTCTTGAACGATTGGAATTTCATCTAACTGTTGTTCAAGTTGGGCAATTTTATCTTCAACATTCTTTAATGCCTCTTCTTTTCCATAATGCTGTAGATTTACAGCTTGCTTTTGTAATCCCTTGATGGTTGAAATGGTTTGTTTAACCTTTTCACTTTCATGAATTTGAGCTTCTGCTCGTTTAAAGAAATCCACTTCTTCTGTTTCTGAAATCATTCGAGCAAGCTCTGTAGCACGAGCTACGATATCATCTTTTGTATACTTTGCCATTTTACTGCACCTCAACTGGTTCAAATTCTTCCACGATTTCTCCGTTTAAAGACCATGTTTTTGTGTCGGTAATCTTAACCTTCACTATTTTTCCAATTGCTGTTTTTGGACCGTTGAAGTTCACTAGTTTGCTTTTGCGAGTGTAGCCTGCCAAAACTTCTGAGTTGTTTTTGCTTACCCCTTCAACTAACACATCTACTACTTGACCTTTATATTGTTTCATCGCCTCTGCAGATTGCTCATTTACGAGATTGTTAAGGCGTTGTAACCGTTCTTTTTTTACCTCTAATGGCACATTATCTTGCATTTTTGCAGCTGGTGTTCCCTCACGTGGAGAATAAATAAATGTATACGCTGCTTCAAATCCCACTTCACGAACTAAAGATAACGTCTCTTCAAACTGATCTTCCGTTTCATTCGGATAACCAACAATGATGTCCGTTGTTAACGTTACATCTGGAATTGCTATCTTTATTTTACGAACAAGTTCAAGATATTGTTCACGGGTATACTTTCTGGCCATAATCTTCAAAACATCTGTTGAACCTGATTGAACAGGCAAATGGATATGTTCCATCAAATTCCCTTTTTTAGCTAACACTTCAATTAAGTGATCATCAAAATCGCGTGGATGACTGGTTGAAAAGCGGATACGTGGAACACCCATCAGGCTAATTTCATCCATTAAATTTCCAAGACCATAGTTCATCTCCGTTAAGTCTTTACCGTACGCATTGACATTCTGACCAAGGAGTGTTATTTCTTGATAGCCCTGTGCTGCCAACTGACGAACTTCTTGAATAATATCTTCAGGACGTCGGCTTCGTTCTTTTCCACGGGTAAATGGCACGATACAATACGTACAAAACTTGTCACAACCATACATAATATTAACCCACGCTTTAATATTACCACGACGGACCTTAGGAAGGTTCTCTATAACATCGCCTTCTTTTGACCAAACCTCTACAACCATCTCTTTGGCCATATAAGCTTCTTGAAGAATATTTGGTAGACGGTGAATATTGTGAGTACCAAAGATCATGTCAACATGCTGGTGCTTCGAAAGAATCTTATTCACAACCGATTCCTCCTGAGACATACAACCACAAACACCGATAAGCAAGTCCGGCTTTTCAAGCTTCAATGGCTTCAAATGACCAATTTCGCCAAACACCTTATTCTCTGCATTTTCACGAATCGCACAAGTATTTAGTAGGATCACATCGGCATCTTCAACAATATCGGTCGGCTCATAGCCAAGACTTAAGCAGATCCCAGCCATGACTTCAGTATCGTGCTCATTCATCTGACAGCCATAGGTCCGAATGTAAAACTTTTTGCCTTCACCCATATCTCGGAATTCTTCAGGAATTTTAAAATCACGTGTATACTTTACCTCTTCTTTACCACGTGATTTTGCCTCTTTTAAGGATGGTTGTGTATGAACAGTCTCAAAATACTTACTGTAATCCTTATCGGATTTTTTGTCCGAAGAATTAGTAGGCTGTACTTGTTGACCTTCCAAACGTTGTTTCTCGTTCATGATGGATCTCCCTTCTCGTCTTTCATAAAAAAATAACTATATTCCCATTTATTCCATATGTGATAAGTCACATACACATTATAATAGTATAAAGGCAAAAAAGCTTGAAAACAATAAAAATCCTTTCCCTTTTAAGGTCAGAGCCCTATCATAATGCAATAAAACGGCAGCGATGGACGCTGCCGTTTATCTATTATTCTACGATAGGTTTTTTAAGGAATCCAATTAACAAAGCACTGATTGCCGTTCCAACTAAAATAGCAATTAAATATAGGAACCAACCTCCATCTACGAGTGGAACCACAAATATTCCACCGTGAGGAGCACGTAAGCCAATCTTAAACATCATGGATAGTCCGCCCGTTACAGCTGCTCCAACCATAACAGATGGTATCACTCGAATTGGATCTGATGCTGCAAACGGTATGGCACCTTCAGTAATAAAAGATAACCCCATAATGTAGTTCGCTTTTCCTGCATCTTTTTCTTGTTTTGTAAATTTGTTTTTGAATAGTGTCGTGGCAAAAGCAATTGCTAATGGTGGAACCATACCTGCTGCCATAATCGCTGCCATTGGCTCATATACACCATTTGCTAATAATCCTGTTCCAAATACATAAGCAGCTTTATTAACAGGACCACCCATATCAAATGCCATCATTAAACCTAACAAAATTCCAAGTACAACAGCATTGCCTGTTCCAATTCCTGATAACCAGTCTGTGATTGCACTATTTAAAATACCCACTGGTTTGGTAATTCCAAAAACCATGATAAATCCTGTAATCGCAATCCCTAACAATGGATATAATAGAATCGTTTTAATCCCTTCAAGTGAAGCCGGTAAACCTGATAAAACTTTTCTTAATCCAACTACTACATAACCTGCTAAGAAACCAGCGATCATTCCTCCAAGGAAACCCGCTCCACCGCTAGCTGCCAAAATACCTCCAACCATACCAGGGGCGAATCCAGGACGGTCAGCAATACTCATGGCGATGAATCCAGCTAAGACAGGAACGATAAACCCGAAGGCTCCGCTACCACCGCCGATTGTCATCAAAGCTTCTGCAATCGCATTATGGGATGGATCATTTGGATCGAATGCTTTATACCCAAACATGAAGGAAATCGCAATTAGTATACCTCCGCCTACGACAAATGGAAGCATATTGGATACGCCACTCATCAAGTGCTTATAGATGGTCGCTCCCACGCCTTTTCCACTCTTGGACGGTTTTTCCTCAGAAACTCTATCACTTGACCCTCCGTAAATAGGGGCATCCTGACTTACTGCTTTACTAATTAATTCTTGTGGTTTACGAATTCCACTAGCTACTGATGTCTCTATTAGGTGTTTACCTTTAAAACGGTTCATTTCAACTTTTGTATCTGCGGCAATAATGACTGCAGTAGCATTTTTTATTTCTTCAGCTGTTATAACATTTTTCGCTCCGCCAGCACCATTTGTTTCTACCTTAATCTCTACTCCCATTTCAGCGGCTTTAGCACGGAGGGAATCAGCTGCCATAAAGGTATGGGCAATTCCAGTTGGGCATGCTGTAACAGCTACGATGAATTGTTTTTTATTGGCCATACTTTGCTCTTCCTGTTCCTCTTCCCGATCAAAAAGGTTGATAATTTCAATGATTTCAACTTTTGTCGAAGCGTTTATTAACTTTGTACGTGCTTCTTCATTCATTAAAATTGAAGAAAGGCGAGCTAACGCTTCTAAATGTGTATTGTTAGCACCCTCTGGGGCTGCAATCATAAAAAATAGATGTGCAGGCTGTCCATCAAGGGATGTATAATTGACGCCTTCAATGGACTTTCCGAAGGCAATCGCGGCATTGTTTACAGCAGAAGTTTTCGCATGAGGAATAGCGATACCTTCGCCGATTCCGGTTGTGCTTTGTTGTTCTCGTTTTAAAATAGCTTCTTTATATGCCCCTTTGTCTGACAATTTTCCTGCTCGATCTAGTACATCGACCAGTGCATCAATTGCATCTATTTTTTTGTTCCCTGGGATTGTCAGAATGATGGTATCAAGCGTTAAAAGTTCAGTAATTTTCATTTATGCTCTCCCCTTGATTGTCTATTTTATTTTCACTTGATGCAGTAGTTTTTCTACCTCTTCAGGTTGACAAAGTCCTATCGAAAAAGCGGTTGCACTCCCTGATGCTACACTATATTTAAAAGCGGCTTTCACATCATTTGTTTCCCTAAACTTTGCTACATAGCCCGCTACCATTGAATCTCCTGCCCCAACGGAGCTCTTTACCAGGCCTTTTGGTACCTCAGCAATAAAGGCGGTGTCTTTATTAATAAAAACTGCCCCTTCACCTGCAAGTGAAACAATCACGTTTTTTGCACCCTTTTCGACAAGGAGCTTTCCGTAATGTATGGCTTGTTCACAAGTGGAAATCTCTGTTTCGAAAATCTCGCCAAGTTCATGATGGTTAGGTTTGATGAGAAACGGGTGGTACGCTAACACCTTCATTAACAGTTCACCTTCTGCATCTACAACAAATTCCGCACCATTTTCAGCACAAATTTTCACTAATTCCTCATAAATTGTTTCCGGCATTGAGGATGGGATGCTTCCGGCTAAAATTAGAATATCTTGGTTGGTTAACTGTTTAACCTTATCCTTTAAAGCAATAATATTTGTTTCAGTAATACTTGGACCACTTGCATTTATTTCCGTTTCCTTTTCGGTCTTAAGTTTGATATTGATTCTCGTATCTTCGCTAACTTGAACGAAATCTGTTTCAATTTTATCATTTTGCAAATATTCTGTAATATATCTACCGGTAAAACCGCCAGTAAAACCTAGCGCCCTACTCGTTACGCCCATTTCCTTTAGAACTCTAGAAACATTAATCCCTTTCCCACCAGGAAACTTGTCTTCGTGGATAGAACGGTTCAGTTCACCAAGGTTAACCCTTTCAATTTGAACAATATAATCCACTGATGGATTTAATGTCACCGTGTAAATCATGATGTTGTCACAACCTTAATTGTAGTTTTGCTGCGATATTGCTCGATTGTTTCTTCATCAAGCTCACTTGTTATAATTTTTGCTTCATGCAGATCACTTATTTTTGCAAAAGCTATTTCTGCAAACTTCGATTCATCTGCAAGCACATATACTTCACGAGACAAACTCATCGCTTTTTGTTTAATCATTGCTTCTTCCTGGTCAGGTGTTGTATACCCAAATTGTGGATGGATGCCATTTACACCCATAAAACATTTATCAAATCGATAGTTTTCAAGCCCGATAAGTGCCCCTCTACCAATAATGGCTCGGGTCTTATGTTTGGCAATCCCGCCTATTAGGTACGTATCAATCCCTTTATCTAATAATGCGTTGATATGCATCAATCCATTTGTAACCACTACAATATTTTCTGGAAGATACTCAATCATCTCAAACACCGTCGATCCTGCATCAAGATAGAGACAATCTCCTTCTTCAATCAAACCTGCGGCAAATTCGGCAATTTGTTTTTTGATTTGAAGGTTTTTGGAGGATTTTTCAATCATGCTCGGTTCTTGCAGTTTTCCTTGCAGCCTTGCTGCCCCGCCATGGATTCTTTTTAAGAACTTTTCTTGTTCTAACTGGATAAGATCACGTCGGATTGTTGATTCAGAGGTGTTTGTTAATTCCACTATTTCTTGTATTTTTACCGCATTTTTTTCTTTTAATATCTTCAATATTAATTGATGACGCTCAGGAGTTAACATTTCCTCACCACCTTTGTATGTATCATACTGTAACCGATTACAAAAATCAATCATTTTCTTTCATTTCCATTCAAAAAATCTTTCATCTTGTGAATGATTATGAACGATTCTTTCATATTCTTAAATAAGAAGGTGTAAATAGAGCTTAATTCCTGTCATTTTATCAAACTACCTTGATTATGTTTAAGTAAATTGAATCCTAATATTCATTTAACGATGTGCTGTTGGCCTTTTTTACAATAAAAAACCCCGTTGGGGAAAATCTCCCAACGGGGTTTGAACTTTTAATTACATGAATTCTTCAACGAGTTTGTCGAAATATGGTTGATCTAACTTTAAATCAGCTTGAGTAAGTGGCTTTTCGGAATAACCTGTAATCAATTCCTGATATGATTTACGCTCAGTATTTTGATAGATTAATCCAGTTACTAGACCTTTATGCTCCATTAACGTTTGCATAGCAACTTCACGGCTAGATGAGTCATAACCTTCAACATCACTTAGCTTAGTTAAGTTTTCTTTAAACCAGTCATACGTATTTACTTTATTATAAGTAACACAAGGACTGAACACATTAATTAATGAGAATCCATCATGTCTGATTCCAGCTTCGATTAATGCTGTTAAATCTTTTAGATCAGTTGAAAAACTTTGAGCAACGAATGTCGCTCCAACGGATAATGCTAGTTCCATTGGTGAGATTGCTTGTTCTACGGAACCAAATGGTGTTGATTTCGTTTTAAAACCTGCAGCTGAACGAGGTGATGTTTGTCCCTTCGTTAAACCGTAGATTTGGTTATCCATAACGATATAAGTAATGTTAATGTTACGGCGGATCGCATGAACGGTATGTCCCATACCGATTGCGAAGCCATCACCATCTCCACCTGAGGCAATTACAGTTAAATCACGATTAGCCATTTTCACACCTTGAGCGATTGGTAGTGAACGACCATGAATACCATGAAAACCATATGAATTGATATAACCAGAAATACGGCCTGAACAACCAATTCCAGAAATAACAGCTAAATTTTCAGGTTGTAAATCAACATTTGCTGCGGCGCGTTGAATGGCAGCTTGGACTGAAAAGTCACCACAACCAGGACACCAGTTTGGTTTCACATCATTTCGAAAATCTTTAAATGTGGTCATTTTTAGAACAACTCCTTGCATTTTGAATAAACTTCATGCGGCAAGAACGGATTTCCATCGTACTTCAAGATTTTGACAACCTTTTCTCCACAACCCACATTCATTTTAATAATGTTAGCTAACTGTCCTGTCGCGTTGTTTTCGATAACCGCAATTTTCTTTGCAGATTTCACTAGTGGCAGCATTTCATCAACAGGGAACGGATGAATTAAGCGCATTTGAGCATGGTTCACCTTTAATCCATCTTGTTCTAAACGGACTAACGCTTCTTCAATCGCACCTCTGGTTGAATTGAAACCAACTATTAATAGATCAGCTTCTTCATGCGGAGCATTTTTATAGACTGGTGTGTTAAATTTCAAGTTTTCTAGTTTTCTAAAACGTTTGTCCATTTGCGCATTACGGTTTGCAGCTGATTCCGAAGGTTTTCCAGTTTCAGCATGCTCAACACCTGTAACATGGTGGATACCATTTTTAATACCAGGAATTGAACGAGGTGAAGCGCCATCTTCTGTAACTTCATATCTTTTAAAATAGCCTTTATTTTCGATTTCAGGTAGTTCGCCTTGAACAAGCTTTCCACGTCGAATTTCTATTTTATCAAATTCAAGCGGTTCTACTGTTTGTTTTCCAAGTGATAATTGCAAATCTGTTAACAAGATAACCGGACATTGATACTCTTCAGCAAGGTTGAATGCTTCAGCTGCATCATAAAATGCTTCTTGAACAGTACTTGGTGCCATTACAATCTTTGGAATTTCTCCATGTGTACCATAAATCATGGCCATTAAATCAGATTGTTCTTGTTTTGTTGGAAGTCCAGTTGATGGGCCTCCACGTTGAGTATCCACTATTACTAATGGAGTTTCGGTAATCCCAGCTAACCCAATTGCCTCCATTTTCAATGAAAGACCAGGACCGGCAGATGCTGTAATTGAGCGAACGCCACCGTAGTTAGCACCAATTGCCATTGTAGCTGCTGCAATCTCATCTTCTGTTTGGATAACCGCTCCACCTAGTGGTGGCAAATGTTTAATTAAATATTCCATGATTTCAGAAGCAGGTGTGATTGGGTAGGCAGCCATGAATCTACAGCCTCCGGCTACAGCTCCCATTGCAATGGCATCGTTTCCAATCATGAATAGACGTTTCTTTCCATCAGCTTTTTCAAGCTCCATGGTTTCGATTTTATCGCCAATCTTTTCTTTCATATAATCAAAGCCTGCGCGAATTGCATCCATATTCTTCGCAACAACTTGCTGACCTTTTTTTCCAAAAATTTCATTTACTACTTCTTCAAAAACTTGAATATCAAGATCTAATACAGCACTTGTTGCACCAATAGCAACCATGTTCTTCATGAGAGAAGTACCAAGTTCTGTAGCGATTTCAGTAAATGGAACCGCATACATCGGAGCCTTGCTATCAGCTGGTTGTTTTGGATCAAATCGAGTATCTGCAATGATAACCCCATGTTCATGTAACTCTTTATAGTTTAGTTCTATCGTTTCTTGGTCAAATGCAACCAAAATGTCTAGATCATCTGAGATGGAACGAACTTGTTTTGTGCTAACGCGGATTTTATTATTTGTGTGACCGCCTTTAATACGTGATGAAAAGTGACGATAACCATACAAGTAGTAGCCTAAACGATTTAAGGCAATGGAAAATATCTCCCCCGTGCTCTCAATACCTTCTCCTTGTTGTCCGCCAACCTTCCATGAAAGTTGATTGATCATTTCTTACACCCCTTTGGATACGTTAAGAAAATATGTAATACATTAATATTTTCAGTGCAGCACCTAACTAAGTAATTCACTTGAAATTAACCAAATTTGATAGAATCTCTCGTAAATCTATTATTTTAGTATGGTACTAAACGATTACAATTTTAGCCCCTACTGTAAAAAAATGCAACCCTTTAAGACTAAATATTGACGAAAATGTGAATATTTTTTTATTTTAAAAAATATAATAGATAATCTATCTTTAAAATGAATATTGATTCATTTTCTAAAGTGAGTAAACCCTTTATTTATAGGGCTTTCCCCCTCATCCCCCCAGAAAAAACAAAAATAATTTAAGAATTCATTTAATCCTTCGTGTATTTCAGAATAATAATTTTCCTCTTGCATTTTTCCTTTTTTTATTTTCCTTTTTTTAAAATCAAAAAAAGAACCTGTTTGCAATGAAGATGCAAACAGGCAATTTATTATTCTTATTGTTTTTTAAGTTAAGTAGTATACATTTTTCGAAAAGGGAAGAATCCATATCTATAATTGTTGATTACCTTGGTTCTACAATTAGTTTTATGGCTGTTCGTTCTTCTCCGTCAATTTTAATATCTGTAAAAGCTGGGATACAAATTAAATCGACTCCACTTGGTGCCACGAAGCCCCTTGCGATTGCGACTGCCTTTACAGCCTGATTCAATGCACCTGCGCCGATTGCTTGAATCTCCGCATTCCCTCGCTCTCGTAGAACACCTGCAAGTGCACCAGCTACTGAATTAGGATTAGACTTTGCTGAAACTTTTAATATATCCATTCCTGGCTCCCCCTCGTTTATTCCCGATCCCGCATGCTCAAAATCATGAACAAATCAGGTGTTATCATTCCATTGCTACTATATTCGGAAACACGGAGACTTATTCCAGCTTGGACAAAAAAAGGACCAAAACGGACACACAGGACCTTATCTTGATAAATTACCCATTCTTTAGGTTTACCGGACACAGGATACCTTATTTTCATAAAAACCACTGAAATCTGCTAGCTTACTAACGAATTAAGACTCTGGTGTCCGCTAGTCTATCAAAACACCTCGTTTAGGCAGTAATAGCGTCTCTGGTGTCCGCAAACAGGAATACAATGTTACTCAAAAATGTATTATTTAGGAAAAAAACGGGTGGTCGTCATTAATTAGGATTCTACTGATATTTTTGGCGGTCCCGGTTTTTTTGTCTAAATCAAGGATTACGGCACTTAGCAACGTTCGACCACTTTTAGGAACCTCAAATCGCACGGGTAGGCTAGTCAAAAATCTTTTTATAACGGCTTCCCTTTCCACTCCTAATATCCCGTCATACGGGCCTGTCATTCCAACATCTGA
>CAURFY010000058.1:0-10791 GCA_963524115.1 uncultured Bacillus sp. | reverse complement strand
CTCTATACATGGCGCATACCATCTCCCTTTTACTGCGTGCTGTTGCTGTCAGTCTTGACAGTTTTAGTGTTGGGTTTACTTATGGGTTGAGGAAAGTACGAATTCCGTTAAAATCAATATTAATCATATCTGGATGTTCGGCAGCCGTCTTAATTTTTGCAATGGCGGTTGGACATCTGATTGAAAATTTCTTCTCACCCGAAATTGCTCAAAATGCAGGGGGATACATTTTAATTTTACTTGGTGTCTGGGTTTTATATCAATTTTTCCGACCAGAGAAAAAGAGAGAACCTGCTTCGACTGAAAGCACGATTATCAACTTTGAAATTAAGTCGCTTGGTCTAGTGATTAATATTTTAAGAAAACCAATGTCTGCAGATTTTGACAAATCAGGAACGATTACCGGGCTAGAAGCCTTGTTACTCGGGATAGCTTTGTCACTCGATGCTTTTGGTGCTGGAATTGGAGCAGCCATGCTTGGATTTTCTCCCCTCTATTTGGCCATTTCTGTTGCAGTAATGAGTTCATTATTTGTGTTTATTGGAATGAAATTAGGATCTTTGTTCGCACATTGTGAGTGGGTTCAAAAGTTTTCCTTTCTCCCTGGAATATTACTTATCGTAATTGGTATTTGGAAATTATAAGCTGCACTAGGAAAGGGATAGATTATGTCTTTAATAATTGGATTAACAGGTGGGATTGCTAGTGGGAAGAGCACCGTATCAAGGATGCTACAGGAGCAAAATATTCCCGTTATCGACGCAGATATAGAAGCTCGACTAGCAGTTGAAAAAGGAGAAAAGGCATACAATGATATTGTTTCGTATTTTGGGAAAGGCATATTAATGGAGGATGGCACCATTGACCGGATCAAATTAGGAAGTATCATTTTTCCTGATGAAGAAAAAAGGAATGTGTTAAACAGTATAGTCCATCCTGCTGTTAGAGAAAAAATGCTTCAAAAAAAGGAACACTATCTTGCTGTAGGTCACAATTTAGTTGTATTAGACATCCCACTTTTGTTTGAAAGCAAGCTTACTTATATGGTGGATAAAGTGATTGTTGTCTATGTAAATGAGCAAACACAACTGGATCGATTAATGGTTCGAAACGGATTTACGAAAGAAGAAGCACAGGCCCGGATAGCTTCACAATTACCGCTGGTTGAAAAGCGAAAGTGTGCCGATGCAGTGATTGATAATAACGGGACTATTGAAGAGACAGAAAAACAGCTCAAAGAACTATTAAACAAATGGTCAATAAATATTAATACGAAGGTATAGGAAAATGAGAGGCGATGGCTTCTCTTTTTTTATGTCCTCATATTAAACGTTAATAACACTTATATTGGTGAAACTTTAAAAAATATGCATTTTTTGAGTGCAAAATAAAATTAATATGTTATACTAATTACATCTAAACGTAGAATAAAGTATAACATATTGCGGAAGGAGCCATACAATGAAGGCGAAGATAGCGATTAATGGTTTTGGACGAATTGGCAGAATGGTATTTAGAAAGGCAATACTTGAAGATGATATTGATGTGGTAGCCATCAATGCCAGTTATCCGGCAGAAACGTTGGCACACTTAATTAAATATGATACCACTCATGGAAAATTCCCAGGTGAGGTTATCCCTAATGATGATTCTATTATTGTGAATGGTAAGCGTGTTCAATTATTTGCAAGCCGTGACCCAAAAGAATTACCTTGGGGAGATTTAGGCATTGATATAGTGATTGAAGCAACTGGTAAATTCAACTCGAAAGATAAGGCAAGTCTTCATCTAGATGCTGGAGCTAAAAAGGTGATCATTACTGCTCCGGGAAAAAATGAAGATATTACAATCGTAATGGGTGTAAATGATGATAAATTGGATATTGAACAACACGACATCATTTCAAATGCTTCGTGCACAACTAATTGTCTAGCACCGGTAGTAAAAGTACTTGATGAGCAATTTGGTATTATTAATGGGTTAATGACAACAGTCCATGCCTATACAAATGACCAAAAGAATATTGATAATCCACATAAAGATTTACGACGTGCTCGTGCATGTGGACAATCGATTATTCCTACAACAACTGGTGCTGCAAAAGCATTATCATTGGTTTTACCACAATTGGCCGGGAAGTTACACGGCATGTCATTGCGTGTCCCAACACCAAATGTGTCTTTGGTGGATTTAGTTGTGGATTTAAAACAGGATGTAACGGTAGATGAAGTAAATTCAGCATTTTACGCAGCTGCAAACGGGCAACTAAAAGGAATCTTAGACATTACAGAGGAACCGCTAGTTTCTGTTGACTTTAATACAAATGAACATTCAGCAATCATTGACGGTCTGTCCACCATGGTTATTGGTAACAACAAGGTAAAAATCCTTGCTTGGTATGATAATGAATGGGGCTATTCTTGCCGAGTAGTTGACTTATTAAAGCATGTTGCAAAAGTTATGGAAAATTGCCCAGCAGTTAAAGTTGGATGATTTAAATTAACTTTCCAAATAGCTATTAAACTGCTTATCTGAGCGATCAGTAAGCAGTTTTTTTGTTTTTCTCAATAAATATTTTCCTAGTTTATTATCTACGCAAGGCGCTCAACAATTAGAACCCGCTTTTCTTTGTCATGTACTTGTTCTTACCCCGTCTTTTTTATAAGATAGTATAGAGAAACTTTAATTGAGGTTAATCAGTAAAAATAAATTTAGGAATTGGAGAGCTGACTATGAAATGCCCTTCATGCCAATATCATAATACGCGTGTTCTTGATTCGCGACCAGTTGATGATGGAAAGGCGATACGCCGGAGACGTGAATGTGAACAATGTGGTTATCGATTTACTACATTTGAGAAAGTAGAAGAAATACCTCTTATTGTTGTGAAAAAAGAAGGCACAAGAGAGGAATTTAATCGAGAGAAGATTTTAAGAGGATTAATAAAGGCGTGCGAAAAACGTCCTGTTGCCCTAAAAGAACTCCAAGATATTACTCTAGAGGTGGAAAAAGAACTCAGGAATCAAGGAGTATCAGAAATCAAAAGTGACATGATTGGTGAAATGGTAATGGATAGGTTAGCTAAAGTTGATGAAGTTGCTTATGTCCGTTTTGCTTCCGTTTATCGTCAATTTAAAGACATTAATGTATTTATTGAAGAATTAAAAGAACTAATAAAAAAGGAAATATAGCACGAGCAAATAGCCTTTTAGTTGCTTTTTAGCTCTTTTTTTCATGAAAGGTTTGGTAGTAATATGGCCCAACATTGGCAAGAGCTTATTCCTATTGACCGCTATGTTGTTGCGGTCAACGGATTAATACATGATTTTGATCGAAAAGTCATGACATTCCTTTATCAACCGTTAATTGGGACAACTAGCTTTAGTTTGTATATGACATTATGGGCAGAGCTTGAAGAAAATAGGCTTTGGTCTGAACCTAGTTCACATCATGGTTTAATGACGATAATGGGTTTAAATCTAAAGGAAATATACGAAGCAAGGCTAAGATTGGAAGGAATCGGGCTTATTACCACATATGTTAGAAATGAAGGTGGAGAGAGGTCCTTTATTTATCAGCTTCAACCTCCATTAACCCCGGAACAATTTTTTCTAGACGGAATGTTAAATATATATTTGTATCGTAAAATTGGCAAAAAACAATTTAGTAGACTCAAACGATTCTTCAGTGACCAAAAAGCTATTCCACATGATGGATATCAAAATGTTACAAAGGCCTTTCAGGATATTTATGCCACTGCTTCACCAAATGCTTTGAAATCTAACCAAGAAACAGCAGAAGACCTCGCTGAGGGTGTACGGCAAGAGTTTATTGGCCGCAAAGAAAATAGCGGAATTCAAATTGAACAAAATACCTTTAATTTTGAGTTATTGGAAACGGGGTTATCTGAATCTCTAGTTCCAAAAAAGGCTCTTACGAAAAAAGTAAAAGAAGCCATTAGCAATCTTGGCTTTTTATATGAAATTGACGCAATTCAAATGAAAAATATTGTCCTAAGTGCGGTAACAGAACACGATGAAATTGATTTGGAAGAGCTAAGAAAATCTGCACGGGACTGGTACCAGTTTAACTATCAAGATTCTCTCCCTTCCCTTGTGGAACGGACCCATCCACCATTATACCAAGCAAAAACGGTTGAACCACAAACGCAGGAAGATAAGATGATTCATTATTTTGATACGACTTCACCACTTCAGTTTTTAAGGGATCTAGCCGGTGGGGCAGAGGCCTCAAATGCGGATATAAAAATCATTGAGGATGTTATGTTTAATCAAAAGCTTCTTCCAGGAGTTATTAACGTACTTATTCATTATGTTATGCTGAAGATGGATATGAAGCTTACCAAGGGTTATGTTGAAAAATTAGCCAGCCATTGGGCCCGAAAAGAAGTGAAAACTGTTAAAGCAGCCATGGACCTTGCTTTAAATGAGCATAAACAATATCAACAATGGGCTTCTGGAGAAAATAAAAATAAAAAAAGAGCTTCCAAAAAGCCAATCCGGACTGAATTGCTTCCTGATTGGTTTAATGAAGAGGGTAATAAACAAGAAGTGAAACAAAAGGATGTTAATAAAAAAGATTCGGATTTTGAATCCCGAAAACGGGCATTAGAGGAAAAAATTAAGAATTTAAGGAAATAGGAGGTGAATGAAACAACATGGAAAATATTAATCAAACGCTAAAAAAACTGGGCGGCAATGAAAATTTTCAAAAGCGCTATCAACAAAAGCGACGTGAAATTATAAATAACCCGGATGTACGTGCGTTCTTAGCCGAGCATCGTCATGAAATTACCAATGATATGGTTGAAAAAAGCTTAATGAAGCTCTATGAGTATTCCACCCAAAGTAAGGATTGTCAAAACTGTTCAAGTCTTGAGGGATGTGAGAATTTAATTAAAGGTTATTATCCTGAGCTTGTAATTAGAGCTAATTCGATTGATATCCAGTATGACCGTTGTCCCCTGCAAATTATGTATGATGAAAAAAGAAAAAATGAAAAACTCATTAAAAGCATGCATTTTCCTAAGGATTTATTACATGTTAGTTTTGAAAATATTGATATTCGCGAAAATACACCTGGGCGTGAAGAGGCACTTGATAAAGCCGCTTCATTTGTTGCTAATTATACAGCAGGTATAAAGCAAAAGGGATTGTATTTTTATGGACAATTTGGGGTAGGTAAATCGTTTCTTTTAGGAGCAATTGCCAATGAATTGGCAGCGAAAAAGGTGCCATCCATGATTGTTTATGTTCCTGAATTACTACGTGAATTGAAAAATTCGATTGCCAATTCCACCCTAAATGAGAAGATTGAAACCTTAAAAAAACAGCAAGTATTAATGCTTGATGATATAGGGGCAGAATCAATGTCGAGTTGGACAAGAGATGAAGTATTAGGCCCAATTTTACAGTACCGCATGCAGGAGAATTTACCGACTTTTTTCACGTCTAATTTTGATTTTAATGAGTTAGAGCATCATTTGACGTATAGTCAACGTGGTGAAGAAGAAAAATTGAAGGCACGAAGAATAATGGAAAGAATTAAATATTTAGCCGACCATGTTCAAATTGACGGACCAAACCGACGAATTTAAAGTTTAGCCAGCGAGAAGGTTCGCTGGCTTATTTTTTTACTCAGGCTTCTATGGAACGCTTCTATTTTAGGACTCCCCTCCATATACATAGAATTAGAGATTTCAAAAAGGGGGGGATTTGGTTGATTGAAATCCATTTTCAGCGATTAGAGGATACGACCACTTTTTATCAGCAAATAAAAAAGAGCTTGTCCTCTCAACCTGACAATCATATTCTTCTTGATGAAGATCGTCATATAGTAAAAATAGTAACGGAAGCTTTACCAGAACCATCTTTTCTGGAAATAAAGGAAGTCTTTTATCTTTTTATTCTGCACACTAAATGTGATGATTGGTTTCGTGCTCTCATTACTGACCGTTATTTTTATACGGATGAGGAAGAAATCCAACAAATACTTGAAATTATCCATTCTATTTTAGAAGGAGAACGAACGGAACTATCTGTATTTTTAAAGGATGCAGGAGAAAGAAATATTCTTAAGCAAGCAATTAATCATGTAATGGAGAAAACGATTTCATTTTCTTTTGATTCTTTTGTTACTTTTCGCTTGCGTCCGTTTATTGATCGGCTTGAAAAGTATGTGGAACTTTCCATAGATGAATATAAGATGGAACAAGATTATCAGATGTTCATTCAAACTTTAAGGGATTTTATCTCGAATAGATTAGCTCAGAAGACCAGTCTTCATTTATTAATCGATGATGAAGTGATGTTTTTCAATGAACAATTTTCTGAAATAAAACGAATGGAATTAACAAAAATGATTGATAGAAAGCTATTGTTTAACCATCCAGTGTATGTTGATTCTACGACAATTGCCCCACTTTTATCAATCGCCCCAAAATTCATTTTTTTATATTCAAAAAATCCTGAGCAACCACTTATTCGAACGATTCAAAATATTTTTGAGGAAAGGGTCTTCGTCGAAAATGTTTCACTGTTTCAAGAGAGGCAACAGCTTTATCTTTCAGAAATTAATAAAGAATCCCTTGATTTTCCTAAAATGACACACTATAATAACGTACATAATAACTCAAATAATTTTTTGTGATGATAAGGACAAGGGTATTCTTTTACGGTTTCTAGAGAGGGGAGGCAAGGCTGAAAACTTCCCAGCACGAATGGAATGCTTACCACCTTTGAACTTTAGCTGTGAATGTGAATCGGGCTTGTTTAGCTAACTTTTCACTAGTAATAGTTGACGGAGCTACCGTTACCAGTACCAAAGTCGTTTTTTTCGCTTCTTTATTTTGCGGAAAAATGTGAACTAGGGTGGAACCACGTGTTAACAAACTCGTCCCTTCTATAGGGACGGGTTTTTTTGATTTTTATTTTAAAGGAGGATATAACAATGGCAGACGTTTTAAAAATTTCGTTTCCAGATGGATCAGTAAAGGAGTTTCCAAAAGGAACGACAACAGAAGAAATTGCTACATCCATAAGCCCGGGGCTAAGAAAGAAAACCATTGCCGGCAAATTTAACGGGCAAATGTACGATCTTCGCCGCCAGATTGAAGAAGATGGGGCAATTGAAATCGTTACTCCAGAACATCAGGATGCTTTAGAAGTACTTCGACATAGTACTGCTCACTTAATGGCACAAGCGATTAAACGATTATATAAAAATGTAAAACTTGGTGTTGGTCCCGTCATCGAAGGTGGCTTTTATTACGATGTTGACCTTGACGATTCATTAACTGCAGAAGACCTACCGCTAATCGAAAAAGAAATGAAAAAAATCGTCAATGAAAACATTGAAATTGTTCGTCAGGAAGTAAGTCGTGATGAAGCAGTCCAAATTTTTAAAGGGATTGATGATGAATACAAGCTGGAATTAATTGAAGCCATTCCTGCAGATGAGTCGGTTACGCTTTACAAGCAGGGAGAATTCTTTGATCTTTGTCGAGGTGTCCATGTTCCATCAACGGGAAAAATCAAGGAATTTAAATTATTAAGTATTGCAGGCGCATACTGGCGCGGTAACAGTGATAATAAAATGCTTCAACGTATTTATGGAACTGCTTTTTATAAAAAAGAAGATCTTGCTGAGCACCTTAGACTCCTAGAGGAGGCAAAAGAACGTGACCACCGGAAAATTGGTAAAGAGTTAAATTTATTTACTACCTCCCAAAAGGTTGGTCAAGGTTTACCGTTGTGGCTTCCAAAAGGAGCAACCATTCGCCGGATTATTGAGCGTTACATCGTTGATAAAGAGGTTAGCTTAGGCTATGATCACGTCTATACTCCAATCATGGCAAGTGTAGAGCTATATAAAACATCAGGACATTGGGACCACTATCAGGAGGATATGTTCCCAGTTATGGATATGGACAATGAACAACTTGTCCTACGTCCAATGAACTGTCCACACCACATGATGGTTTATAAAGACAGTATGCACAGCTACCGGGAACTGCCGATTCGAATTGCCGAGCTCGGCACGATGCATCGCTATGAAATGTCCGGTGCCCTATCAGGTCTACAGCGTGTTCGAGGTATGACGTTAAATGATGCTCATACATTTGTCCGCCCAGATCAAATCAAGGATGAGTTCAAACGGGTTGTTAACCTAATTTTAGAAGTGTATAAGGATTTCGATCTTAACGACTATTCTTTCCGCTTATCCTATCGCGACCCGCAAGACACTGAAAAGTACTTTGATGATGATGCAATGTGGGAAAAAGCGCAAAGCATGCTAAAAGACGCGATGGATGATTTAGGGCTAGAATATTATGAAGCAGAAGGCGAAGCCGCTTTCTATGGTCCAAAGCTTGACGTTCAAGTGAAAACAGCGCTTGGTAAGGATGAGACTTTGTCCACTGTGCAGCTTGATTTTTTATTACCGGAACGTTTTGACCTTACTTACGTAGGTGAAGATGGGAAACAGCATCGTCCAGTCGTTATTCACCGCGGGGTTGTGTCGACAATGGAACGTTTTGTTGCTTTCTTAATTGAGGAATACAAAGGGGCATTCCCAACATGGTTAGCGCCAGTCCAGGTACAAGTAATTCCGGTTTCTCCTGATGTCCATTTCGACTATGCAAAAGAGGTTTTAGAACAGCTGAAGGCGCAAGGGTTCCGTGTTGAATTAGATGATCGTAACGAGAAAATTGGCTATAAAATTCGCGAAGCGCAAATGCAAAAAATCCCTTATATGCTTGTTGTTGGTGACAAAGAAGTTGAGACAAAATCTGTTAACGTTCGCAAATATGGTGAGCAAAACTCCGAAACGGTCTCATTTGAACAATTTTTAGCGAATATAAAAGCTGAAGTAAATCGCTAATAGTATTTTTTACCACTTAGCTTATAGTAAAAAAACTCTTGCAAAACTTCGTTAATTTTGTTAAGATTCTCTTTGTTGTTAAAAACTTGTTTGACACTCTATCATTCTTTGTGATATAGTAATTCAAGTAATTGAATACAGTTTGAGAAAAAGAAGAAGCACCCGCTTCTCACCTGATTGACGCATTTAGTGTAGTTGATAGGGTTACGTGAAACTAATTTATTTCGTTCTCGTAGTGTGGGTGTGTTCACCCACACTTTTTTATATGCAAAAAATGCGGTTTTTAGGACTGCCGCTTCAACTCTGAGTCATATCAAAAGGTGAGATTCGGATTATTGACGCTTTCTTAAAGATTCTTGATCCAAACTATGTATTCACGAAAATAACTTGGAGGTGTCCAACTATTAGCAAAGACATGTTGTTAAACGAGGGTATTCGTGCCCGTGAAGTTCGTCTTATTGACCAGAATGGCGAGCAATTAGGGATTAAGTCAAAAATTGAAGCGCTTGAGATTGCAGCGCGTGTCAATCTTGATCTCGTTTTAGTTGCACCGAATGCAAAACCTCCGGTAGGCCGTATTATGGACTACGGAAAATTCAGATTCGAGCAACAGAAGAAAGAAAAAGAAGCACGTAAAAATCAAAAGATCATCACGACTAAAGAAGTTCGCTTAAGTCCAACAATCGATGAGCATGATTTTAATACAAAATTAAAAAATGCGATTAAATTCTTGGAAAAAGGCGATAAAGTAAAAGCATCGATTCGTTTTAAAGGTCGTGCGATTACACATAAAGAAATTGGTCAACGTGTTTTAGTTCGTTTTTCGGATGCTTGCACTGAAGTTGCAACTGTGGAATCATATCCGAAAATGGATGGCCGTAGCATGTTTATGGTCTTAGCACCTAAAAACGACAAGTAACAAGGAGGAAGCCCTAATGCCAAAAATGAAAACTCACCGTGGCGCTGCTAAGCGTTTCAAAAAGACTGGATCAGGTAAACTGAAACGTTCACATGCTTACACAAGCCATTTATTCGCTAACAAGTCAACTAAAGCTAAACGTAAACTTCGTAAAGGTTCTTTAGTTTCTAAAGGCGATTTCAAACGTATTCGTCATTTGTTAGACAACATTAAGTAAATTCGAGTAATCGATTTATATAGGAGGAAAAATGCATGCCACGTGTAAAAGGCGGTACTGTCACGCGTAAGCGTCGTAAAAAAGTAATTAAATTAGCAAAAGGTTATTACGGTTCGAAACATACATTATATAAAGTTGCTAACCAACAGGTTATGAAATCTTTAATGTATGCATTCCGCGATCGTCGCCAAAAGAAACGCGACTTCCGCAAATTATGGATCACTCGTATCAATGCAGCAGCACGCATCAATGGTCTTTCTTATAGCCGTTTAATGCATGGTTTAAAGCTTGCTGGTATCGAAGTGAACCGCAAAATGCTTTCTGATCTTGCTATCACTGACGAAAAAGCATTTGCTGAATTAGCAGCAGCTGCAAAAGCTCAAATCAATAAATAATTGACTTTTTCACCCACAAAAGCCATTCTCTTAAGTGAGAGTGGCTTTTATTATTAATGAGGTGGAAGATGTAATTAAAATCGCACTGTGATGCCCAAAAATCAGGAGTTGCGGGAAAAGTGGGAATGAAAGGGTCGTAATTGTGCCCAAAAGTCCGGAGCTGCGGAAAAATGGGAACGAAAGAGTCGTAATTGTGCCCAAAACTCAGGAGCCGAGGAAAAATGGGAACGAAAGAGTCGTAATTGTGCCCAAAAATCCGAGCCACAGGAAAAATGGGAACGAAAGAGTCGTAATCGTGCCCAAAAGTCTGGAGCCGCGGAAAAATGGGAACGAAAGAGTCGTAATCGTGCCCAAAAGTC
>CAURFY010000057.1:0-10852 GCA_963524115.1 uncultured Bacillus sp. | reverse complement strand
CTAAAAGCCAGCTAAATAAATTGGGGACACCGTTCTATACTACAAAAGAGAAGGGTACAGGAGTGGGTATGACAATTTCCTTCCAACTTATCCAGGGAATGAAGGGCAAAATAAAAGTCAAAAGTGAACTCAAAAAAGGCACAACCTTCACCATACAAGTTCCAAGCATCAAAAAACAGTAAACAAGCAGCAAAATTAGTTCTTTAATGCGGTAATAGACTAAGTGGTGCCGGTCCCCCGGTGCGTTAATGCGGGAACGCGAGGGGGTCAGGCACTTTTTTTGTCAACAAAAAATAATCTTATTTTTATATAAAATGTCTAAACCATGTCTTGGGGAAAAATCAATATTTTGAGTAAATATTTTTTGTTAAAATTCCCAAAATGTCACAAAAACTAAATGGATTTTTCATTTTTAAACACCACATGTTGTGATAATATAATTTCTGGAGTACTAAATATAGGGTTTTTACCAAAAAGGGGAAAAACTATGAAATCAAAGCTTTATGAAGAGTTTAAAGAGATTGTTAACAGTAGTAACAAAGATTTAGTTCAGGAAAATGCTAACGTAGATGGCTTGTCACCGATGGGGATGATGTTGTTGTTTGCTTCAGCGTCTGCCAAATCATATGTAGTAGACAATCTACTTTCTGAGGATGTCAAACAAGCCTATTTGGACGGATATATGCATATCCATGATTTGGATTTCTATGCCAGTGGCACAACAACTTGCAGCCAAATTCCTTTAGCAAAGGTGTTGAAGGGTGGATTTAACACGGGGCATGGGCATATGAGGGAACCGAAGAGTATTACAAGTTCTTTAGCTTTAACGAGTATTATTTTTCAGTCAAATCAAAACAACCAACATGGAGGGCAATCGATTCCTACTTTAGATTACGATTTAGCACCATATGTTCGGATGACGTTTGAAAAAAAGAAAAAGATGATTAAAGAGTTAATGGTTGGAGAAATGGAAGAGAATATTATTGAGGAAAAAGCATGGGAATTAACTGATCAAGAGGTATTCCAATCATGTGAGGCATTTATACATAATAGTAATTCAATGCATTCGAGGGGCGGCGGCCAAGTCCCATTCATTTCGGTAAACTTAGGTACTGATACTTCAAAAGAAGGCAGAATGGTTACCAAAAATCTCCTTCTGGCGACGCAAGGTGGATTAGGTGGGGGAGAAACACCGATTTTCCCAATCATTGTTTTTAAGGTGAAAAACGGGGTGAACTTCCATGAAGGCGACCCGAACTATGACCTTTATCGACTATCCTTAGAAACAACATCAAAACGGTTATTCCCGAACTATGTGTTCCTAGATGCACCTTTTAATTTGAAATATTATGATGGCACACCACAGTCAGAGATCGCTACAATGGGTTGCAGAACGCGCACCATCTCTAACGTCAACGGCAAAGAAACTCCAGTGGGCAGAGGAAATCTTTCTTTTTCAACAATCAATCTGCCGTTACTGGCAATTGAGTCAGATGGAGTGATGGATTTCTTCGGAAAGCTGGATTATTATATTGATTTAACCAATAAACAACTATATGAACGCTATCTCTATCAAGCGCAAAAAACGGCTTCCCATTTCAAGTTCCTGTACGGCCAAGGGATATGGTGGAACGGTGAGATGCTTAATCCCTACCAGAAGCTTGATGAAATTCTTAAGCAAGGGACACTTTCAGTTGGGTTTGTCGGTCTGGCAGAGGCTTTGGTTCAGCTTATCGGTAAACACCATGGAGAGAGTGAAGAGGCAGCCCAATTGGGGTATGACATTATTAAATACATGCGTGGAAAAATGGATTCTGCCACTGAGGAATACGGTATGAACTATACGCTTTTGGCGACTCCTGCTGAATCGTTTGCAGGGAAGGCAGTAAAGAAGGCAAAGGCCAAGCATGGAGTGATACCGGGTGTTACCGACCGCGAATATTTCACAAACAGCTTCCATGTTCCGGTCTATTACAAAATTAAGGCAGTTGAAAAAATTAAGATTGAAGCACCATACCATGAACTGACTAATGCAGGACACATCACCTATATTGAACTTGACGGTGATGCCAGCAAAAATATCGATGCCTTAGATACGATTGTACGGGCAATGCAAAAATATGGCGTGGGTTATGGAAGTATCAATCATCCGGTAGATCGCTGCTTGGATTGCAACCATAAAGGAATCATCGAGAACGAATGTCCAAAATGCGGGAACCATGAAGAGTCTAAGATTGAGCGGATTCGTAGAATTACTGGTTATTTGGTAGGAAGTTTAGATAAATGGAATAGCAGTAAACGCAGTGAAGAACGAGATAGAGTTCATCACCATTAACAACAAAGTGTTGGTCGATGAGGCCAACACTTTTTTCCAACTCATACGAGTTCGTTATCTTTTTGTAAAATAAAGAGGTGATTTCGGTTGAAAGTAATGAATATTATTCATGACAGTATTGTAGATGGTGAAGGATTTCGAAGTGTCGTCTTCCTTGCAGGATGTCCTCACCACTGCAAAGGTTGTCACAATCCTCAGTCATGGAATATGGAGAATGGCACAGACATGACGGAGGAAGAAATTGTTTCCGAGTTGATTCAAAATGAACTGACTCAGGTAACGTTAAGCGGAGGAGAACCCTTTCTTCAAAGTAATGAAGTGGCACCGTTAGCTGCCACTTTAAAACACGAGGGGAAAAACGTTTGGTGTTATACAGGCTTTAAGTTTGAAACCTTGCTTACCAATCCCAGTCATATGCACTTGTTGACCCAGATTGATGTTCTGGTCGACGGGCAATTTGAATTAGATAAGCGGGATTTAAGTCTTTTATATAAAGGTAGTAGAAACCAGCGGATTATTGACGTAAAGAAAAGTCTAATCCAAGGAAAAACGTTATTGTACAAAAATTAATCGTAACTGCAACATATTACTATTTTTCCCCCAAAAAGCACATCCTAATGGATGGGCTTTTTTCGTCGTTAAATATGAAAAAAAATAATATGATTAGCCTATTGACCAACCTAGTCAACGGTACTATAATCAAATTGACCAAAGCGGTCAAAACACTAATAATCGGTAAATAAGTTTTCGATGGAGGTGAAAAGGATGTTTTCCAAATTTCTAAATCTAAATCCAGAAAAGCAAGATCGAATCTTAAATTCTGCATTAAAAGAATTTGCACAAAAAGGTTATCAAAATGCATCAACAAACGAGATTGTAAAAGAGGCTGAAATCTCAAAAGGATTATTATTCCACTATTTTAAAAATAAAAAGACCTTGTACCTATTTTTATATAAACATTTTATGGAAATTTTCATTGAAGAAATTCAGTCCAAAGTGGATCGAAATGAAAATGATATCTTTGATCGATACAGGCAAGTGGGAATGTTGAAATTTGAGTTATTCCATAAATATCCTGAAATGTTTAATTTTAATAGACGTGTTTATGCGGAAGACGCTCCTGAAGTGAAAATTGAAATAGAAAAGTTAAATAAAGAATTTTTGAATACCGGCTATCATGATCTTTTTGGTGATATTGACTATTCAAAATTTAAAGAAGGTCTCGATGTCGAAAAGGCGGTTAATATTATATTTTGGACAATGGAAGGTTTTGCCTACAGACAGTTAGATAAAGTGGGAACCATTTCGATTGACCAGATTAACTTTGAGGAGTTAATCGCGGAGATGGAGATTTATAGCGAGATGCTTAAGAATGCTTTTTACAAATAAATCTATCGTTGTTTTTTAAACTGCAGATATTTATCTGCTTTTATATATAAATGACCAATAAATAAGGGAGGTTCCACCATGAATGTTATTGAAATTAAAAATCTTACCAAAATGTATGGAAAATCAAGAGGGATTTCAGACATTAGCTTTAACGTCGAAGAAGGTGAGATTTTTGGGTTTATTGGTCCAAACGGTGCCGGTAAATCGACAACGATTCGCACTCTGTTGTCACTCATATATCCAACAAGTGGTAGTGCCACAATTTTTGGGAAAGACTGCGTTACGTTTGCACCAGAAATAAAAAAACAAATCGGTTATCTGCCTTCTGAAGTGTTTTATTATGACAACATGAAGGTGATGGACCTATTAAAATATTCAGCGAGCTTTTATAAAAAGGATTGCACGAAAAGAATCAAAGAGTTAGCGGAGATTATGAATCTTGATTTAACTAAAAAAATCGATGATTTATCACTTGGAAACAAAAAGAAGGTCGGTATTGTTCAAGGGCTACTCCATGAACCAAAGTTGATTATTCTTGATGAACCTACAAGTGGATTAGATCCATTAATGCAGCAAAAATTCTTTGAGTTGCTGGAAATTGAGAATAAAAAGGGTGCCACTATTCTATTTTCATCTCATATTTTAAGTGAGGTTCAAAGACTATGTAATCGTGTGGCAATCATAAAAGAAGGTAAAATCGTTACCGTCGAAAAGATTAGTACCTTAAAAGAAAACAACTATAAAAAGTTCAAAATTGATACGCATGTTACGCTCGATAAAGATTTCTTTAATTTGGATGGCGTGACAAAGCTAGAAAAGAAAGGGAACATTATCAGTTTCTTATTTAAAGGAAACATTAACACTGTATTGAAAAAGATTGCTGAAATTGATATCACAAACCTTTGGATTGAAGAGCCTGACCTTGAGGAGATCTTTATGCATTACTATGAAAAGGAGGCTTAAATAGCGATGAATATCTTTATGCATGAATTGAAGGCGAGCCGGAAGTCAATTATTATTTGGTCGGTATCCTTAGCATTGATTGTTATTTTTTTCTTGTCGATTTATCCTTCTTTTGCAAAGGATGCAGATGAATTTTCCAAAATGTTGTCAGGTTATCCTGAAGCAATCAGAAATGCACTAGGTATGCACCTTGGCAGTTTCTTTACCATTTTAGGTTTTTACTGCTTCCCGTTAACTTTTATTACGCTTATGGGAGCAATTCAGGCGATGAATCTCGGTACGGCAATTGTCAGCAAGGAAGTTCGAGAAAAGACAGCCGATTTTCTGTTAACCAAACCAGTAACCAGGACAACGGTGTTAACAGCGAAGTTGCTTGCAGCAACGGTTTCAATCATCATCACGAACATCGTGTATATAGCTGCCGGGATCTTGATGGCGAACCAAGTGAAAACGGATGACTTTAGCACGAAATTATTTATTCTGCTTTCGCTGACGATGTTTTTTATTCAACTGATTTTTCTAGCTCTAGGAATTATTATTTCTGTTATTGTTCCAAAAATTAAATCCGTATTGTCTGTGTCGCTCAGCACTGTGTTTGCCTTCTATTTTCTTGGTATGCTCAGCGATTCATCGGGTGAGGATGCGAAACGATATATTACGCCGTTTAAATATTTTGACACCGCCTATATTTTAAAGCATTCGAGTTATGAATCATCCTTTTTAATTGTAGGTGCGATCATTATTATTTTAGCCATAGTGGGGAGTTATTTTGTTTATACCAAAAAGGATATCCATGCGGTTTAAGGATGTTTACATTGTATAGCTTTGAGCAAATTGGAGGTGTTTATTCTTGAATATTTTTATAAAAGAACTGAAGTCTTATCGGAAATCGTTGATTATTTGGAGTGTTGGGATCTTTTTTATGGCGATCTCAGGAATGGCTAAATATGAAGCGTATTCTTCCTCCGGTCAATCGATCAATGATTTGGTGAAGGATATGCCTAAATCGATGAAGGCAGTATTAGGCTTCTCGGATGTGGATTTATCTACTCTTAGAGGGTATTATTCGATCCTGTTTGTCTATATTTTATTAATGGCGCTGGTTCATGCGGTAATGCTGGGTGCGGGTATTATTGCCAAAGAGGAGCGCGATAAAACGTCTGAATTTTTATTCGTCAAGCCTATTTCCAGAACGACCATTATTACAGCAAAATTGATAGCGGCATTCACGAATATTGTCATCTTTAATCTCGTCAGCGTAGTTTCGTTGGTGGGGGTTATGAGTAAATACAACAAACACCATGAGGCTGTTAATGGTGATGTCGCCCTTACGATGGTTGGTATGTTCGTTTTACAGGTATTGTTCTTGGCCATCGGTAGTGCGCTTGCTGCTGTGAAAAAGAAACCGAAGTCTGCGGCATCATTGGGTGCCGGGGTCATGTTGCTGACGTACATTTTATCGATTGCGATTGATTTGAACGATAAGCTAGAAGGTTTGAAATATTTCACTCCGTTTAAATATTTTGAAGCACAAGAGGTTATGTACGGCGATGGACTAGATGTTGTGTTTATCCTATTGTCAGTCGTGATGAGTGCAGCACTCATCTGGGTGACCTACACATTCTTCAAAAAAAGAGATTTGAACGCTTAAACTAAAGGGGTTCCTGACCACCGAAGCGGTATTGCGTTACCGCTCCAGGGTCAGGAACCCTATTTTTTTACTTCCTGTTAAGGATTAGATCAATTTGTTGGGAACTTGTAATTATTTCAATATTTTCGATCAGTAAGGAGGGCTTATCAGGAAGGTACACGTTCTGAATCTTAATTTCCTGATTTTTTAATGTTTGTGCTAATTTATATAAATTTTTAGAGTCCCTTGGGCCTTCTAATATGAGATCATACCCTCCGCTACATTCACTATTCTTTATGTTATCCCTGTAACAAAAAATTGAATCTTTCACCGTTCCAACACTAAGTCCATATTTATATCTGAACCCTATTCCTTTAATGTCCTTTTCAATTGATTGGAATATAGTCTTGTCTCGTTCGAATAAGGATTTATTAACAAAATAGGGATCTTTATTAAGTTGTTGAATTAAGCTATTAATGTCCGTAATGGTATTTACGTTGTTTAAAACGATCGTATCAGGGCTATTTTTTTTATTAAGGATGATTGAATGAATGGTTTCAGACTGGAGCTGCTCCTCTTTAAAGTGGTTAACGAGTCGAACAAAGTCTAATAATCGATTTAATGAGTTTTGATTTCGGGTGGTAATATCTTCTTTTGAAACCACATTTATATCAAGTGCATTGGCTGAAGCTGAAAACTTAATTTGGTTATAGCCAATCTGGTTGAGTTTTTTCGAAGATTCCTTGAGAAATTCTTGGCCATACCCATATGCCTTTTTCTGATCTGGATAATCATCACTTTCGATTTTGGGATTGATAATACCAGAGAGGAAAACATGAAATTCAATTTTGGGTTGGTTATTTTTTGTGACTAAGAAAATTCGGTCTCCCATATTTCCTTCATTTTTCCCTTCACGATTTGTGATATTAACGTTAAATTTATACTTTTGTTTAATATAGTCTTTTACTTGTTGATCAATGTTTTTCTGGGAGTTACAAGCGGTTAATAAAGTGAAACTTAGTAGGATAAAAACGATAAAAAGGATTTTTTTTGCCATGCTGTTCTCCTTCTGGATGATTACACCTTGTACATCTAGATAATTTTATGCTAATTACTTATTAAAATCAAAAAAAATAGGAGCCCAAAAGCATTGTTTTGGTACTCCTACTCCTACTGTAATAAATCTCATGTCTACTAACTTTTTTTGCTAAGATTTAAGTTGTTTATTTAAGCTATTTAAGTCATGGATTTTATTAATTTTATTTAAATGAATAATCGAATCGTCCTGGTTATTCGATATCGTTAATCTATCAAAGTTTACCTCATAGAGATTTGCCTCTTTATATTGGTTTAATAGTTGAATGAATTCCAGCAATTGATCGATTGAGCTCTGGTCATTTAATGATATTGTTTGGTTTGTATCCACGCTAACATCTAGTCCTTGTACATTTGAGGAGGCAAAATCAATGTGATCATAACCAAATGATTTAAGTTTTTGATCATTCTTTTTGATAAATTGTTGGCTATATCTGTATGCTTTTTCTTGAAGAAAATAGTCATCTTTGGTCACTGTTGAGAAAATCATCCCTGATAGATTCACAGTGAACTGAACTTTTGGCTTTTCACTTTTGGTGACGATATAAGACAAATCTCCCATGTTTCCTTCATTTACACTGTCTCGTTCTGTAATATCAATATTAAATCCATACTTTTCATGCACATAATCCTTTACTTTGTTATCCATTTTTTTGTCGGATCCACATGCAGTCAATAAAGTGAAACTTAAAAGCAATAACAAAACTAAAACCAATCTTCTTTTCATCCATATTCTCCTCAAATAAGTGTCTAACCAAAGTTCGTTAATACTTTAACGCGCCGGGGGTCAGGCACCCTTTTTTACATTAATGCGATAATGCACTGGTGTGTGTGTTTAATTGTTTTCTGGTTCAGGTACGCGAGAAAGGATGATTAATCCTAGTACAAACAGGATTACCAAGCTGAATACACCACTGCTCGTGTTTCCGGTAAGTTGTGCGGTTACCCCAACTAACAGAGGTCCCAAAATGGCTGCAAACCTTCCGAAAATGGTGTAAAATCCGAAAAATTCGTTGGCATTTTGTTTTGGAACGAGTTTAGCAAAATAAGCACGACTTAATGCTTGAATCCCACCTTGTGAAGAAGCGACAAGCATCGCTAAAATCCAAAAGTCCATAGTTGTTTTTAGAAAATAAGCATAAATACAGACAATGATATAAACTGTAATACCCACATACAGCATTTTTTTCCCAGTAAAGCTCTTGGCTAGTCTACCATATAATATAGCAAAAGGTGCAGCGACAACCTGTGTTGCAAATAAAATAATCAGCAGATTGGTAGAATTGATTCCAAGGTCGGAACCATAGGCTGTAGACATGGTTATAATCGTATCGACACCATCAATATATAGAAAGTAAGCAAGAAGGAATAAAAATAACGCCCGATATTTCCGAATTTCTTTTAATGTTTTACCTAGACGCTTAAAGCTGTTGATGATGGGGTTTGGTTCACGCTTAATATAATAGCGCTGGAAGACATTTCTAAACATCGGGATGGCGAACAATCCCCACCAGATAGCGGTTATTACAAATGAAATCTGACTTGCTGTTGTCGTAGAAATCGGGATTGTCTTGTTTTGAGCTAACATAATAATCGCGATACTGATAATGAACGGAATTGTACTCCCGATATACCCGAGGCCAAAGCCGCGAGCGGAAACACGATCCATCCGGTCTTTAGTCGTTACATCAACGAGAAAGGCATCATAGAAAATGTTGGATCCAGAGGAACCAATCACAGCAACAGTATAAAAAATTAATAATAGCAGCCATTGATCACTTGGAATAAAAGCAAGGAGCGCTGTAAATGCGACACCTAGGCCAAAAAAGAACGTAAAAAATCGTTTCTTAAATCCTTGATAATCAGCGATTGTCCCTAAAATAGGTGACAGTACCGCTAATAAAAAGGTAGCAAACGAAATGGTGTAACCTAAGTAGGCAGTTGAGTCTGCGGAACTAACCCCCGCATTTGTTGCTGATGCTTTATAAAATAAGGGAAATACTGCTGTCGAAATAATGATTGAATAAGCAGAGGTCGCCCAATCATAGATCATCCAGCTATTCTCTTCCTTTGTAAAACGCTTCATAAGCCTTGCCCCCCTAGTAAACTATTTTTTTCATGATAAAAGAAAGCAGTTTACAAATTTGAGAATGATAAAAGCTTATCGATACCTTAAGAATCTAACAATTCTTCAATAATACGACCGTCAGTATTCCCTAAATCAAGACCGAGCAAATGAGCGAAAGTCGGTCCTTCATCAACGAGATGCATTGAAGGGATGATGACGTTCTGTCGAATCCCTTTTCCGGTTGCAATCAACATAGTTGTGTATTCATTTTTTTCAGGAGAATAACCGTGTGAAGCAAATGTATAACGTTTAGCTTTGACATCCTCGGGAGTAATATCATCAATGTATTCACCGTCAAGCTCCTCTTTAAAATAGAAACCGCGATACGCCTCGATCATAAAGGTTGCGCGATCATCTGCTCCTTTTGAACTTGCTTCTGCTGATGTTAGTACCTTTTCAATCCCCTTGCTTTTGTCTTGTAAAAGTTGGTTCAAAAGATCTTTCACAACCTCCTTTGTTTCCTGGTCGGAATCCTCCTTTAAGTAAATATATGCTGAGCCATCACAGCTTTTGCAATAAGCCTTCCAGTCGGTAACCTTGCCGTGGTGATCAACCCTGATAAGACCACGGTCCCTAAGGAGAACGTTGGGCTTAACTGCTTTGGACTCATCAAGTGCGCTATGGTCACCAAGGGCAATAATAGCTGATTGATCATAAATTCCACTTTCCTTAAGTGCCTGAACGATTCTGCCAAGACGCACATCATGACGGCGAACCGCTGCTATGGCTTCATCCGAGGAAAAACCGTGATAATGACGTTGTGTATCAAGATCTGTGAAATGTACCAGTAACAGCCCTGGTTTTTTGGTTTTAATCGTTTCAACAGTTGACTCCAGTACAAATTCGTCAAGCTCAGGTTGGCTCAGCCCTTTTCGGAGATGACCAAACCGTCGGTTCATGGCTAGTTGATAGAGTGGGGTTCCGTTCCATAATGAAACGGCTATTTGGTTATGCCAAGGCCGGTTGGCAAAAATCTCGGGCATATTATAATCAATATCGGCTTTGGCGGTGACTGGCCATAATAAAGCGGCAGTGGTCATGTTTGCCTTTTTTGCCTCGTCATAAAGAGTGGTACCCAAAACAAATTTCCGCTCCCAATACCAGTCAGGGGAAGGGTTGCCTGGCTGAAGAACAGTATTGTTAATGACTCCATGCCGCTTCGGATAGTTCCCAGTCACAATTGTGGCATGACAGGGATACGTAACGGATGGGTAAATGGTCTCGACATTCTTACAATAAGATCCATTTTTGAGCAGCTCTTGAAAGTGTGGAAGCTCCTTCAATAATGGGAAATCTAAAGAAGAAAGACAAT
>CAURFY010000056.1:0-10867 GCA_963524115.1 uncultured Bacillus sp. | reverse complement strand
ATTTATTAACCGACCGTTGTAATGTTTATCATCTAATTGAGAATCAAGAGACAGGAACGTATGGTGTTCCCGGGGAAACGGATTATTCTTATCCGGCACTCTCAGATTTACAAAACGTCTCTTGCTTATTTGCAAAAGAATCTACAAAAGTGGTGAAAGAAGAACCAGGTATTCAGATTGTCCAATCATTCCTGGTTCATTTTTTTATCAATACGGATGTCCGTTTTAATGACAAAGTGATTTTTAATGGGGTCACTTATCGGTTAGAAATTCCCCGCAATATCCGTGGCCACCATATCGAAGTCACGGCCGTTAAGGATGATTTGATATGAAGGTAAATGTGAAAGTTGATGGACTAGATAAGCTTTTGAAAAAGCTTCGTAAAGTAACAAACGGGAAATTACAAAGACAGTTTTCTATTTGGCTAGAGGCGCAAGGGTTCGAGCTAATTGACGAAATACAAAATCAAATTAAACGATTAGGTACCGTTGATACTAGAAGATTATTAAACTCATTTGATAAAGGATCTGGGGACAGCGTTTGGCAGATTAAAAATGGTGGGTTAACTCTTCTCATTGGGACGAATTTAAAATATGCTTCCGCCGTAAACGATGGACACTGGACTAATCCTCCAGGAGTCAAAACTCGATGGATACCGGGAAAGTGGGTAGGTGAGCGCTTTGAATACGACCCAGGTGCTGACACAGGCATGCTCCTTAAACAACAATGGGTGGATGGTCAGCCATATTGGGATAGTGCAATTGCAATCTATAAACGCTTATTCGCAGAATCCTTCAAACGAAAATTTCAACAGTGGCTTCGAAGTGAGCTAGGAGGTGGTTAACTTGGAGCAAATGTTAGGTTCCATTCGAGGTTACTTTTATTCAAAATGGCCAGTTGAAGTGTATTCCAAGGAAATCCCTAATAACATAAAAACGCCAAGTATGTATTTTCCGCAACCTCGGACTTTAGGTAGTAGGTCCAAAATGGGTTATGACGGCATTTATTTGTTAGCTGTTAAAATTTTTCATAAATCTTCAAGTAATGCACTCTTGAAAGCTGAAGAAATAGCTACTCAAATTCGAAAAAATAAGTACACGATTCAGCTTCTAAATGAAGATGGATCTACTACAGATGAAAAAATCCGATTTAAGAAAATCGAGTGTTCTGTTGTAGCTGAAAATGCGGCTGTAATCAATTTAGAATGGGATGAATTTTATCATTATGATTAAAAAGGAGATGAAAAATAAATGGCAGACTTAGGAATTCAAACGATTAAAACATCTGGACTAAAACCTGTTCTTACTGCAGCAACTGCTGGTGGAGATACATTCACAAATAACGGAAATACTTTTATCCATGTGAAAAACGCTGGTGCTTCTGCTGTTACCGTGACCTTTAAAGCTTTAAGAAAATGTAGCCAAGGTGGACTACATGATGTAGTCGTGAGTGTTCCGGCTGCTGAAGAACGTCAAATAGGCCCGTTTCAACCTGGTGTTTATAATGACTCAACGAAAAAAGCAAAAATAACATATAGCGCTGTTGCATCTGTAACTGTAGGAGCAATTAGTCTATAAAAAGGGGTGATTTAGGATGATGGATGGATCATTAATTTTAGTCCTAGTCGAAACTACAACTGGAACGTTTACTCCAGTTGCAGAACAAACAGGACTTTCATGGGAAAGTACAAGAAATCTAATCGAGGCAACATCAAAAGACTCTGACCATACAAAATGGGTTTATGGAAAAAAGGATGATACAGTTTCGCTAGAGGCTGCTTATGTCCCAACAGATACAGCATTAAAAGCGATTCAAACTGCAAAGAAAGCAGGAGCAACTATTATTTTACGACGCTCAGAGGACGGTACTGCTGTAGAAGAAGCTGAGGCACTTGTCTCATCAATTAGTGGCGATGCCCCAGACGGCGACAAAGCAACCGTATCAATTTCTTTTCAATTAAATGAAGAATGGCAAGTAGTTGCCCCATAAGGAGTGAAAAATTTTGGCAAAACGAAATATTAGAATCAATGATAAATATGCATTACGGTTCACAAACTACTCTGCTATGGATGCAGAAGAACGGCTTAATAAGGATATTAGTGATGTATTTGAAGAATTCCGAAATAAAAAGCTTTCTATAAAAAATATCGTTATTTTGTTTCGAGCAGCTATGCTTCACCAATTCGATGAAGAGGATTTCTCCGTTAAAGATGCAGCAAATCTTATGGACGAATTTGAATTTAAGTTTATTGTCCGTAAGGTTTCTGAAGCTTTAAAGGAATACATGAATCCGGGATCAACAAGCGAGGATAAATCAAAAAACGTTCAAAAGACAGCGCTCGAAAAAGCAGAATAAATTGGAATTTGCTTTATGAGAATGCTGTCAAATGTGGAATATCGACTGAACGATTTTGGGATCTTACTTACTATGAAACTATAACAGAGATATCGGGGCATCAATGGAGATTTGATCAAAAAATGACTGTAATAGGTAGCTTTGCAGCAACAATTGCAAATGCTCCGTTTAGAAAGAAATTTAAGGAAAGTCTCTATAAAACATCGAAAGATAAAAAAGCAGTTTCTATAAAAGAACATAAAAAGCGGTTTAAAAAGGCCATTGATTTGATGGGACCTGACCGCATTCCAGTAAGGAGAAGGAGAGCTACTTAATAGTGGCTCTTTTTCTATTGGAAAAGAGGTGAAAGAATGTCTGAAACAGTTGAATCTTTATTAGTCAGTTTAGGTGCAGATGATAGTGATTTAAGATCTGCGTTCGCTGATGCTGAAAAGACCATTAAAGAATTCGGTGATGGACTTAAAGATGTCGGAGAATCGATGTCCACAACCTTATCGTTACCACTTAGTGCATTTGGTGGATTGGCTGGTAAAGTGGCGAATGACTTTGATTCTTCACAAGGTCGAATTCAAGCCCAACTAGGACTTACCGCAAGCGAAGCCGAAGAACTTGGATCTATCGCTGAAGCAGTTTGGAAAGAGAACTTTGGAGAAAATGTCCGCGAAGCCGGTGATGCAGTGGCTAACGTGAAACAAAATCTTAAGGATCTCAAAGGAAATGAACTAAAAGAGGCGACAGAAAACGCCTTTATCTTAAGAGATGCTTTTGAATTTGAAGTAAATGAATCAACTCGAGCTGCTAAAGCATTGATGGATAACTTTGGAGTATCAGGTACTAAAGCCTTCGATTACATCACCATTGGGGCCCAAAAGGGCGGTGACTATTCTGGAGAGTTATTGGACACTATCAGCGAATATAGTACCTATTTTTCTTCAGCCGGTATTTCAGTAGATGGTATGTTTAATATCCTTGTCCAAGGTGCTCAAAATGGAGCATGGAACCTAGATAAAGTCGGAGACGCAGTAAAAGAATTTGGAATTCGTGCTGTAGAACAAAGCAAGACAACTGCTGAAGGGTTTTCGATAATTGGGCTGAATGCAGATGAGATGAACATGAAAATAGCAAACGGTGGAGAAGAAGGACAAAAAGCGTTTATGGCAACTGTATCTGCTTTAGCAGCAATGGAAGATCCAATAAAACGTAACCAAGCTGGTGTAGATCTTTTTGGTACTCAGTGGGAAGATTTAAAAGGTAAAGTAATAACTTCGCTGGACCCGACAAAAGATATGCTCGGAGAAGTAGAAGGGGCTACGCAAAAAGCAGGTGATGCATTATATGATAATTTTGGTGCTAGGGCAGCATCAACATGGAGAGAAACGCAAGATGCAATGAAACCAATCGGTGATATTCTTCTTGATTTTGCTGACGATGTATTGCCTAAGGTATCTAGCGCAATAGAAAATGTTTCAAAATGGTTTACCGACTTATCTCCTTCTATTCAAAACATAATGGTGATTTTCGGAATGATTGTCGCCGCAATTGGACCATTTTTGATGATATTAGGTTCTATCGCATCAGGGGTAAGTGTTGTTGTTGGATGGTTTGCACCGTTAGTAGCCGCCATCGCAGAAGCTGGAGGGCTTATGGCGTGGTTAGGGCCAATCTTTACAGCTATTACAGGTCCAATCGGGATAACTATTGCCGCAATTGCTGGTTTAATTGGTATTTTTGTAGCTTTATATAAAAATAACGAAGATTTCAGGAATAAAGTACAGGAAATTTGGACAAGCATTCAATCAGCTTTTCAAACTGCTCTATCATTTATTATGGGGATTGTTTCACAGGTAATGTCTGCAGTGACCTCGTTTTTCGGTGATCAACTTGAAAAAATACGTAAATTTTGGGATGAAAATGGAGCCCAAATTTTGCATGCTGTACAAAATATTTGGTCTTTTATTTCTGGTTATCTTTCTGTAGCTATGCAACAAATCATTGGCATTTTTCAAATTTGCTGGCCGATTTTGCAAGGGATTGTCCAAATTGCCTGGGGCATGATTAAAAATGTAATCAGTTCAGGTATAGATATTATCCTTGGCATAATAAAGTTTTTTTCTTCCGTTTTTACTGGAGACTGGCGCGGAGCATTCGACGCTGCACTCGGAATTGCAAAAGATATTTGGCATGGAATTACAGGTATATTTAGAGGGATTGACCTGATTCAGATTGGCAAGGACATCCTTGATGGTTTAATTAAAGGTTTTGATTCTATGGTCGGAACGGTTGAAAAGAAAGTGAAATCTTTAGCAAAATTAATTCCTGACGGTCTCAAAGACTTTTTAGGCATTCATTCACCATCACGTCTTTTGCGAGATGAAGTAGGTAAATGGATCCCTGCAGGTTTAGCTGAAGGAATTAGTGCCAATCTCGGAGTTGTGACTACATCTGTAGATAGTCTGGCAATGGCTGCTATACCTTCTATTGGAGCTGGTAGCATGAAGCCTGCAGCTGATCAAATTTCACATCAAATGGCGCAGAAATCAACAAGTTCCATGCCGACAATTAACGTATACCCTAAAGAAGCCAGCTTGGATGAAGAAGGTTTACACCGTGTATGGCAAAGACAGGTGATACTACATGGGTAAGGATAACATTTCATGGATTGATACAAATGGTAATGAATTTAACCTGACGAATAGCGAATCCTATGAGATTTTAAACGGTGTAAAAGGATTCCATATGCCACCCATTGAGATCACGGAAGAAGAAGTTCCTTTTCAGCCAGGTAGCAGGCCTCGTAACACCAAAGTTAAAGCAAGGACTGTCGATATTCCTCTGAAAATAAGTGGGACCAACGAAATCGAATTTTTACAGGCAATGAGGAATTTATTGCGGATCTTTAACCCACTTAAAGGTGACGGGAAATTCAGAGTAACCAGCATAGATGATAGTGTAAGAGAATTGAAGTGTCGCTATTTATTAGGATTCGAGATGGAAGAAGATGCGAATACACGGGGACTAACTTGGCAAAAGGCTGTTGGTGTTTTCAAGGCATTTGATCCGTTTTGGTATGACACAGCAACCATTACTCAAACGTTCAAATTAAATGAAAATCCAGCTTTGTTTTTTCCGATCCTTCCACTTCGTCTTGCTTCATCCACTGTTTTTGCTGATATTACAATTACAAATGATGGTGATGTAGAGACTTGGCCTGAATGGATCATCCGCGGGCCTGGTGAGAATATTCAGCTCCGTAACCTTACAACTGGTGAGGTTATCTATTTAGATGATCCCGATGCAAAGTTGCAGGCAGGGGAGACGATCACAATTAACACGAGTCCTATTCCTCCAAATGAAAAAACTGTTTTGAAGTCGGATGGAACCAATCTTTTTTATACTTTGTCGGATGATTCATCCCTTTGGGCCTTGCAGGATGGAACCAATAGTATTCAGATACAAATGGCCAATGCTACTGCAGATTCGATCATTCAAATATCTTATCGTAACAGGTATTGGGGGCCATAAGAGATGTACGAAATATTTATGCGTGATGGAAATTTAAGAAGGATGGGACAGATAACCGATTTTAAAAAGCTGGATATTATACCTCGGTTTAATGCGGTCGGAACTTTTGCTCTGGATGTTCCAACTTCATCAGCTGCAGCTCGTAAATTAATAAATGATAGAGCGGGCATTATCGTAAAAAAAGACGGTAATGCTATTTTTTCTGGAATGGTGAAAAATCCAATTCGCATTTTTGATAGTTCAGGAGATGTGATGACTTTTGCAGGTGAAGATGATAATGCATTTATCGCATCCAGGCTAGCGTATCCAGAAATCAATGGGAACTTTGCACAAAAAGATTATGATGTGAGAACAGGTTCTGCAGAGTCAGTAATGAAACAATTTGTCAATGTGAATGCCAGTACCAGTGCATTACCAGAACGAAGAATACTGACCATAGAAGCGGATAAGGGACTTGGTGGAATAGTAACTGCCAGTGCTCGCTTTGATAATCTATTAGATTTATTAACTTCTATCGCAATAAAAGGGGGCGGTCTTGGATTTCGTGTTGTTCAAGTTGATGATGAACTGCAGTTCCAAATCTATGAACCTTCGGATAAAACTCAGAGTGCTTTTTTTAGCCCGTTGATGGGGAATTTATCTTCTTTTAGCTACAGCAACGAAGCTCCAAAAAGTAATTTTGCTATCGTTGGCGGTGGCGGGGAAGGTACCGCAAGGGTTTTAATATCAAAAAGTGACAATGATAGTATTGCAAAATATGGTCGCGTTGAATCTTTTGTAGACCAGCGGAATACATCGGACCAAACGGAATTAAATCAATCGCTTGATGAAGAATTAACAAACAAATCGGAGAAAAATAGCTTTAGTTTTAAGCCAATCGATACACCAGCACTGCAGTTTAATCGAGATTACGGTCTTGGTGACATGGTCTCCATTGTTTTGACTCAACCAAATGAAATTGTTGAACAAGAAGCTGTTTATCAGTTTATATCCGCCTACCAAAAAGTGGAGATACTTCCTGAACGTATCAGAATGATTCAGGAAAAACTTGTTGTCATTCAAGATATCGTAAGGGAAGTTCAGATATCGATCACTCCGGATGGAGATAGTGTTGCCCCAACGGTAGGAAACCAGGACACTAATGCCAATTCAATCATAGGCATTTTCAATAAAATGAAAGCTCTCACGAATAGAATAAGTCATTTAGAAAGAAGGTGATCAGATGGTTAAAACATCATATCCTCTAGCTAGCTCAAAAATAATTACGCCACAGCAATGGTCAGCACTAGCACGAAATTGGCTGGCAACGGGAATCATTAAAGGATTTCTTAATGAGATGCAAGCTTATGCCGACTCAACAGGAATGAAAGTAAAAGTAAAATCAGGTGCTGCGAATTTATTAGCGCACTATTTCTCATCAGATACGGAAGAAGTTTTATCAATTGCCGCGGCTAGTTCAGCAAATCCTAGGATAGATCGAGTAATTATACGATTAGATTATTTAGCAGATACTCTTGATTTTATGGTATTGCAGGGTATACCCGCGGCTTCTCCAGCTGTTCCAGCATTGACTCAAAATGCAACAAGGTGGGAAATATCATTAGCGCAAGTGTTAGTTGGGAAAAGTGTAGCGACGATCGCAGCAGGGAACATCTCGGATGAAAGAAGTTTAGTGCAGAACGCAAATGCAATTCAAGAGGCTTGGACAAATGTTACCACTCAAAACGGTTGGTCTCTTGATCCTACTAATCCTTGTCAGTATTCTAAGGACTCATTTGGTATTGTGCGTTTTAGAGGAGTATTAATTCCAGGAATTTTAACAAATGGAGTTGTTCCTTTTCTTATGCCAGGCGGTTATAGGCCTGTAAAAGACTATAATACTATCGTTAAAATGGTTACCCCTACTTCAACATTAAGCTATACAACTTTTAAGGCAGTTTCTAGTGGTAACTGTTCAATTTGGGACAATATGGGTATTAGTTGGGTTAGCCTTGATGGAGTGCAATATAGAACGGATAGTTAGGAGGTTATTTGATGATAGTTTATCGTTTTGATGAAGATGGTTTATATAAAGAACCAGTTGAAATAAAAGATGGAGATCCAATACCTACTGATTGCACAGCCGATATTTTGCCTGAAATCAACTATAGACCAAGGTTTGTAGATGGAGAATGGGTTGAAACATTATCACAAAAAGAAATTGACCAATTACTTATTACTTCAGAACCTAAATCAGACTTTCAAATACTCAAAGAAACCGTTGATCAGTTGGTATTATACAACCTCACGGGAGGGATATAGGATGTTTGAAACTTTACAAAGATTATATAAACAGGGAAGGCTTCCTAAAGACGGAGTTGCCAATGCTGTTTTAAAAGGTTGGATTACCGAAGCACAATTTCAAGAAATCACAGGAGATCCTTATACAGCGTAAGGGTTCTTTTATTTTAAAGGGGGTTTTGAAATGCCAAATATCGATCAATTTCCAATCCGTAGCGGCCGGGTAATAAAAGAAGATAGCACGGTAGTCAACGAGGCAAATGGGATAAATGCTGATGGTAGTCGCAATGTCTCACTAACTGGGAGTAATGTGAAAAAACTTGGTGAAGTTTTAAATGTGCAAATAGCTTCTGGTGCAACAGTTGGATTAATAACTAATAAATCAATAGTAGGATGTTCTTGGGTACGAGGTTTTATAACGCATGAAACAGGAAATACAGTTCCTCATCAAGTTATAGTTTCTCAATATTTTACTACAAAGGGTGCTAATACTATAACAACAGAAGCGGATTATATTGCAACAACAGGTAATCCGTCATATTCAAAGGGGATTAAAATAGATGTTATTGCGGAAGTGGCTACTGTTTCTGCAAAAAATATGGATACAGTTTCAAGATATTTTGATTGTCGTTTAATAGGAGGGCAATAATATGACATTGATTGATGTTTTACCAAAAGATTGGCGAGGGCAAATTATTTTGTCGCCTGGGGGAGAAACGGTAGACGGAACATTTATAAATGGAACAGTTGACCCAGATTGGTTTAATGTAAATTTCCCTAATTTAGCAAATGCAACCACACCATTATCTGAATCAGATTTTGCTGATTTAAAAGCTATTGACAAGTATTGGTCAACAAATGCGGATAAGTGGATAGAAGATGGTCTTATCTAACTATCTGCGTTCTAGAGTTTCACATTAATGTGTATTAATAAAAAATAAAAAGCCCCAGCTACTTAGCAGCTGGGGTTACTCTTGCTTGAAAGGATGGCACTTTGATTCTCCAAATCCATTTGGTCACTTAAGCAATAGTGTTATATTGTTAGAAATCTTTTTATTTTACTCTATTATCTTTTGATAGAATTAAAATAAAAAGGAATGATTTAATATGACTCGACAGATAGGTGTTAAATTCGGTAATAATGTTCATGTAATAAATGTTGATTCTTTTCCAGATGAATGTGGTATTTGTCATAAAAATGTTGACCCAACGATAATTGGAAGTGCTTTTGTTAAAGGTGACCAAAATTCAAAATTTATAGAAGCAGTCTACCAATGCACAAATCTTAAATGCAATAGTTTAATTATTGGATATTATGAAAAACAATCTAATGGTTATTTTAATTTAATAAATAATGCTCCTGTTTACCCTCTATCTCGAGAATTTGATGAAGAAATAACGAAAATATCAAATAATTTTGTCACAATCTATAATCAAGCTCACTATGCTGATCAGGTAGGTTTAACAATGATTTCAGGTATTGGGTATCGAAAAGCACTAGAATTTCTTGTGAAAGATTACTTAGTTTTCTTAGATACTGAAAATGAAGATTCAATAGTTAAACTTCCACTTGGTCAATGTATTAATAAGTTAGAAAATCATAGAATTAAGGATATTACAAAGAGAGCTACCTGGATTGGCAATGATGAAGCGCATTATAAAAGAAAATGGGAAGATAAAGATGTTACTGATTTAAAAAGACTTATTGAGATTACCGTACATTTTATCGCTTTAGATGTTTCTGCACAAAAGTATTTAGAGGAAATGAGTTAAGGGAGGTAATAATGTGAGCACATGCAAAAACGCTCAAATTGTTGAAGTTATAAAAGTTGTTGCTATTGAAGGAACTGGGCAATCAAAAGATGATCAAATTAAAGAAGTGATTCAGTATTGGTCTAAAGAAGGTGTTCTTTTATTTAAAGAAGAAAATTAAAATAAAAAAATCCCGGCTGTTATTCAGTCGGGATTTAATCTTTAACTAAAACAAGAATGTCACTAATTTCACATTCTAAAACTTCACAAATTTTTGCGAGATTTTCAAGAGGTAACCTTTGTGTCTGGTTACGACACATTTCATTAATTGATGGCTGCCTGATTCCAGTTCGTTTTGACAGTTCTCTTTGTGACATTTCCTTTTTTACTAACAATTGATCAAGGGTTATGACAATTTTCATATTTACCACTCCAATCCTACTGATACGTTAAAGTTATCACTTTTATATTGACACGTAAAGCGTATAGATGTATTGTGTAATTATATTATACGTTAAACGTATCAAAATTAGGAGTGATGAAAATGAAATTATCAGAAGTTTGGTCATTATATGAGGCAGATAAACGAATTGAAGGATACTCAGAGTACACATTCAAAGGGTACAGAATACAGGTTAATCTTTTGATTCGGTGTTTTGGAGATATAGACATTGAGACTATTAGCTTAGTGGATTTAAAGAGGTATCTTGCTGAAGCATCTAAGAAATTAAAGCCTTCCAGTATAGGCCACAGAATACGTTTTATTCGTTCTTTATTTCGATATGCCCACAATGAGGGCATAATCACAGTTAATGCAGCATCAAAACTAAAAGAACCAAAGCTTGGAATAAGGGTACCTAAATACATTCAAGAAGAGGACCTCGAACGTTTGAGGGAATCTTGCAATGGAGCAAGGGAGAAGTCTTTAATTTGCCTTTTATATGCAACCGGTTGTCG
>CAURFY010000055.1:0-10933 GCA_963524115.1 uncultured Bacillus sp. | reverse complement strand
AAGCTTACTGCTCAAAATGTCATAATGGGCCCAACCTCTCTGACAACAATTTTTATAATACCGGACTAAATAGTGATGATGAGGGAAGGTTTGCTTTGACGAAAAAAATAGGAGATATGGGAAAATTTCGAACAGCTGGTCTATATGGAATTACCCACACAGCACCATACATGCGTGATGGAAGCATTGCCTCGCTTGAAGAGGTCATTAATTACTATAACAGCGGCGGAGGCGATCACCCAAACAAGAGCTTTTACTTGAAAAATTTTATGTCTCCCTTAGGCTTAACTAGTCAAGAAAAAGAGGATTTATTAGCCTTTCTAAAATCATTAGGTGGGAATCCACCCATATTCACCAAACCAGAACTTCCTGGCCTTACCAACTAAATTCAGCGTACATAACAAAAAGTTCCCTTAAAAGAGGGAACTTTTTCATGAATACATTTTATTATTTAAATAATGACTAATCTTGATACCCTGATAATTGTTGTTGTGCAGTATTTAGTGAATTGATTGCTTGTTGAATCTTGTTTTTGTTATCTGGTTTTTCTGCTGAACCAAGTGCTTGTTGGAGCGTGCTCACCGTACCTTGAACTGTTGACATGCATTGATCAATTTGTTGTTTCGCTTTTCCTGGCATATCTAAGACCTCCTTTGAAATTAAATTCAAAGATAGTATCTTCACAGATTCAATTAATATTCATGCTCAAATTCATTTCTTTACCTAGAGTTATTTGGTGGCCTTCCAACTAGCGATATACTCCATCTGTTCATTTGGGAGATCCAATTTGGGGTCTTCTTTTAGCCAGTCCCCCTTGATATTTAGTTCCTGACAAGCTAAATCAAACTGACACATGGCAATTCCTATATCTAATATTTGCATGTCATATCCTAATTTAGCGCTATAATTCGGCGTATGTTCTATAAAAAAATGACAAACCTGGCGATCAGTAGACACCACAAGTCGCCAAGGCTGTTTGTTTGATGCAGATGGGCCAAGCCTAACCATTTCAAGAGGTATTTCAAGATTACCAGCTTCCTCTTTTGCTAACATAACCTCAAAATTAGAATCGTAAAAAAGCTTATCCCAAGCCTTTTTATTGTCTGCTTTTACAACGAAACGGAGTGCTTTATCCAAAACTCGTTGTTTATCATTTGGGTAGCCAATGGGTGTTATGCAAGGAATGAACTCCCCTTCCTCAATCTGAAGTTCCTTTTCAAACGAATTTCGATTGAATGTTCCTCCCATCCAGCAAGTGCCAATCCCCAACTCCGTCAACAATAAAATGAGTTTTTGAAAAGTATAGCCAAACTCTAATATTGAGTTTTGATTATTTTCGGCAATTCCTACAAAATATGCCTGTGGATTTTTAATCATTCCATAGGTGCCCAACTTTATTCCTTTGTCTGTTAAATTGTTGGTTACTTGAATCAACTCAACTCTCCCTTTTCCACCAAATGGACCAACAAAGTTTTCTTCTGTATTTATAAAATCATTAATTACCTTATAATCAAATTTGGTTATTTCTTGGGTATCATATGTTCTGATCGACTGGCGCTTACGCATTATTTCAATGACCGATTTTTTAATACTCATCTTAATCCCCACCTAACTATTCATATAATATGATTCTACTAGAATTTAACGGATGTTTCTCTTACCTTCTCCTCATTTATCTTTTTTTACTTAAAAATACTTATTTTTAATTGAAATTACTTAAATATAGTGTATAATTACTTAAAAATACTTAAATTAGAAGTTGGTGTGTTTCTTTGTATCAAGAAGAAAGATTATTATCCATTTTGGATTTTCTTAAAAAGAATAACAGAATTTCAGTTGAGCAAATTTGTTCACTCCTTAACGTTTCAAGAGATACAGCACGAAGAGATTTGGTCAGACTTGAGGAAGAGAAATCAATAATACGGACACGTGGAGGGGCGATTCTTCCCTCCGTTCATCAAGAAATAAAAGACTACTCGAACCGTCTTAAAACGGTTTCTGACGAAAAAAAGACGATTGGAAAAATAGCAGCTTCGTTTATTTTCCCAGGTGACAGAGTTATATTGGATGCCTCAACCACCGTACAATCCTGCGCAGAACAGATTGAAAATGTAGATTGTACTATTATTACCAATTCAATTAACAGTGCAGAAGTATTATCCAATAACTCGGATGTGAATATTCAACTTCTGGGTGGGACTCTTCATAAAAAACACCGATTTCTATACGGTTCATCTGTATTAGAAAAATTATCAGAATATCATGTAGACAAGGCTTTTATCGGGGTTGTTGGCATATCCGAACATGGTTTAACTAGTCCTCATGAGGAGGATGGAATGGTTAAACGAAAAATGATAAATCAAGCCCAGCAGGTTATCGTTTTAGCCGACCATACAAAATTAGGTAACACCGATTTTTTCAGGTTTTCCAATCTAAGTGATATTGATCTGTTAATAACGGATGAAACTCCCCCAAAAGCATTTAGGGATTTGTTGAATAAAAACAATGTCGAGCTCTTAACTGCTGATCAAAATGAAATAGGAGCTGATTAAATTGGTGAAATTGATTGCGATTGATTTAGATGGAACTTTACTAAATGAAGAAAACCAAGTGAGCATGAAGAATTTGGAGGCCGTTAGATTTGCCCAATCCAACCATATTGAAGTTGTTATAGCGACAGGACGAACTCATTTTGATGTCCAAGCCATATTTAAAAATAGCGGTATTAAAACATGGGTTATTGGTGCTAATGGAGCAACAATCCATCAACCAAATGGTGAATTGTTTCACTCAGAACCAATTAATAGCCAAGGTGCACTTAATATTTTGAGTTGGCTTGAAAAAGAAAACTTTTATTATGAAGTTTGTAGCAATGATTTCATATGGACTCCGCAAAATGGAAGAGAGCTTTTAGCAATCGAAATGGACCGAATAACAAGCGCGAACCCTGAAATCAATAAAAACCGACTGAAATATGCTGCAGAAAAGCAATTCAGCCAAACTGGGTTTTCCTATATCGAGTCCTACAAAGATCTTTTTGATAAAGAGATTGATTTTTACAATATCCTTGCTTTTTCGTTTGATGAGGAAAAGCTGAAAAAGGGCTGGGCAAATTTTGAGTATATGAACGATTTAACCATTGTTAAGTCTGCTAAACATAATTTTGAATTGGAACACAAGAATGCTTCAAAAGGAATTGCCCTAGAAATTCTTGCAAAAAAGTTAAATATTCACTTAGCGGATACTGCAGCAGTTGGCGACAGCTTTAACGATTTATCAATGTTTGGAATTGCTGGAAAAAGTATTGCAATGGGAAATGCTCACCAGGAAATTAAAGACGCCTGTCATGAAGTTACTCTTCCTAATCACGAAGACGGTGTCGCACATTTTCTCTATTCTTTAGCAAAAACATCTGCTCTTCATTCTTGATGTTTTTAATAAACTGTTACTTAAACTCACATTGGCGTAACGCGGATTGCAGCGTAACAATTTGAGTTTGAGCTATAAATGATTATATATATACAGCGTTACTTTGTTTGAGTGTCCAGTTTGGGCACTCATTTTTTATTGTCATGAACTTAGATAAAAAGGAAATACTAAATATATCTAATTTCAATTGGGAGGAATACATTTGGCATCCACTGAAAATATATTATCCATTTTCGCCTTAGGTGGCATCAATGAAATCGGAAAAAACATGTATGTTATCCAATATGCTAACGATATTATTATTGTCGACTGTGGTGGTAAGTTTCCAGATGAGAGTTTATTAGGTATCGATTTAATTATCCCTGATATTACCTATTTAGAAGAAAATCAGGACAAAATCCGTGCATTAATTGTGACTCATGGACACGAAGATCATATCGGTGGTATTCCTTTTTTCTTAAAAAAACTAAACGTCCCCATTTATGCTACCCGTTTTACACTAGGTTTGATTGAATTAAAATTAGACGAACATAAGCTCCGGCGGGATACGCAACTAATCCAGATTAACTCGGATTCAAATCTTGAGTTGGGTGAGATAAATGTTTCCTTTTTCCGAGTTAGCCACAGTATTCCTGATTGTCTTGGCGTCGTCTTCCATACACCTGAAGGAAATGTTGTCCATACTGGGGACTTCAAATTCGATTTAACACCTGTAAATAGCCAACATTCTGATATTCATAAAATGGCTGAAATCGGCAATCAAGGTGTCTTAGTGTTAATTTCGGAAAGCACAAATGCAGAACGGTCTGGTTTAACCCCCTCAGAACAAATTATTGGTGGCCATATGGATGAAGCATTTATGAAAGCTGATGGAAAAATCTTCATCTCCACCTTCGCTTCAAATGTAAATCGCCTTCAGCAAGTTGTTGAAGCTTCTATTAAGACTAATCGAAAGCTTGCTTTACTTGGTCGAAGTATGGTCAATGTTGTCTCAGTTGCGATTGAACATGGTTATTTAAATGTTCCAGAAGGGATGCTGATTGAGGCAAATGAAGTCGATAAGCTTTCGCCTGAGAAGGTTACAGTTCTATGTACGGGAAGTCAAGGAGAACCCAATGCAGCCCTTGCCCGCCTAGCTAGTGGAAACTATCGGGATGCTGCTATCTGTCCTGGAGACACTGTTATCTTTGCCGCTTCTCCTATCCCGGGCAATGAAAAGGATGTTTCACGTATTATCGACAACTTGTTTCAACTAGGCGCCAAAGTTGTATATGGATCTGGAAGTTCAACCGGAATGCATGTTTCAGGCCATGGTTACCAGGAAGATTTAAAACTCATGCTTACCTTAATGAAACCCACCTATTTTATTCCAATCCACGGTGAATATCGAATGCTGCATCACCACCGCTTGTTAGCTGAATCGGTTGGAATAGAAAAAGGGCACACTTTTATTATTAAAAATGGTGATGTCGTTGATGTTGAAAACTCAATTGCCCGACAAACTCGACAAGTACCTTCAGGGGTTACATATGTAGATGGGATGGGTGTTGGTGATGTTGGAGAGATTGTATTACGAGACCGTAAACAACTTTCTGAGGATGGAATGCTCGTAATCGTTTTAACAATTAGTAAAACAGACCGTAAAATTATTCAAGGTCCCGACACCATTTCTCGCGGGTTCGTGTACGTAAAAGATTCCGAGGATCTTATCAAAGAGATTAACCGTATTGTTAAAAAAACCGTTAATGACTTAAAAGCAGAGAATATTCGTCAGTGGAATGTAATCAAACAAAGCATTAAAAAATCTGTAGGACAATATTTATACTCCCAAACGAAGCGAAAGCCAATGATTCTGCCAATTATTATTGAAATTTGATGTAGTCCCCAAGGCAATCTGAGTTTGGAATCCCTTATTGATGAGCTTCAATATGTAAAATATCGGCTAGATCTAGAGCTCAACAAGACCAAACAATACTAAACGAAAATAAACAAAACGAGACAATATTAAACAATAACATAGAAAAACGTGACATTTCTCATAGTTTTAATTAAACTCACCATATACACTATTTTATAGAGGTTTATAAAATAATTAAACAGCCAATTGGGAGGAACTAACATGAGAAAAAATCGCTTATTAGTTTTACTTTTTGCTTTCATGTTGCTAGTTTTAGCAGCATGCGGAAATTCTGACACCAAAAATGATGTTGCAAAGGAAAAGAAGCAAGAGCCAAAAGCAGCACCAACCAGTATGATTATTGCCACAACATCAAGTACACAGGATAGTGGCTTGCTGGATGTATTAATTCCAATGTTTGAAAAACAAAATAATGTAAAAGTAAAGACTATTGCCGTTGGAACTGGACAAGCATTAGAAATGGGAACAAAAGGCGAAGCTGATGCCCTTTTAGTTCATGCACCTGCAGCTGAAAAAGCTGTAGTTGATGCAGGTGATGCTATCAATTACAAAAGAGTAATGTATAATGATTTCGTTCTAGTTGGACCTAAAGAAAACCCTGCTGGAGTCAGTGGTGACGATATTAATGCTGCTTTCAAAAAATTATCAGAGAATAAATCCTTATTTGTTTCTCGTGGTGATGATTCTGGTACAGATAAAAAAGAAAAAGGCATTTGGACGGCTCTAAACATTAAACCTGAAGCTGAATGGTATTTATCAACTGGTCAAGGAATGGGACAAACTCTTCAAGTTGCTGCCGAGAAAAAAGGTTACGTTCTAACAGACCGTGCTACTTGGTTGGCTCAACAGAAGAACTTAGGAACCCTTGATATTGTTGTAGAGGGTGGAAAAGATTTAATGAATATTTATCACGTAATGCAGGTTAATCCTGAAAAGCATGATAAAGTAAACAGCAAAGACGCTGAAAAATTTGTTAAATTTATGATTGATCCTAAGACACAAGATGTAATCGAAAACTTCGGCAAAAAAGAATATGGCCGATCATTATTTATTAAATATACAGAATAATTTAAAGGAAATCCCCTTTCAGTAACGTGTTCCGTTTCCTATCGCAATCATTAAAATAGGTTAAAAAAATGACTAACAAATTGTACGTTAATTTGTTAGTCATTTTTCTTTATTTTAGATTAATAAACATCACGTTGATAACGCCCTTGCTTTTTCAAATCATTTAAATACGCTTCGGCCGCTTCATCTGACATCAAACCTTCTTTTGCAATAACCTCAATCAGCGTGTTGTGGACATCTTTGGCCATCCGGTCCTTATCTCCACAAATATAGAAATATCCGCCGTTTTCCAGCCAATTATATAATTCTTTGCTGTTTTCTAGAATTTTATGCTGAACATATACCTTTTGGTCCGTATCGCGAGACCACGCCGTATCTAATTTAGTGATGACCCTATTCTTTTGATATTGTTCTATTTCTGTTTGGTAAAGGAAATCGGATGCAGCATGCTGATCTCCAAAAAATAACCATGTTCTTCCTTCTGCTTTGGTTACAGCTCGTTCTTCAATAAAGGAACGGAATGGCGCAATACCTGTACCAGGACCAACCATGATAATATCCGAATCATTTGACTCTGGCAAATGAAAGTGTTTATTTGGCTGAACAAATACTGGGAGGGTATCTCCTGCTTTAATACGTTCCGCAACTAATACAGAACAAACCCCTTTTCTAGTACGGCCGTGAGCTGTGTATCTTACAGCACCGATTGATAGATGAACTTCACCCGGGTGAGCACTTATGCTACTTGCAATCGAATAAAGGCGTGGAGTCATTTTTCTTAGCATAGATACAAATTCTTGAGCAGAAGCCTTCCATGGACCAAAATCTTGTATCATATCTAGTAAATCTCGCCCAGAACAATATTCTTTTAACTGGCTTGCATTTTCTACTAACAAGAGTTTTTGTAGCTCTCCATCTTCTGTTAATTCTGCAGCCTGCTGCAAAAGCTTTTTCGATAACAGGGTTATTTCAAAATAAGTCGTTAACGCTTTAGTTAATGGAAGTGTATCGCCTAGCTTATTAATGTTCACTTCCAATTCGGGATCCCATTTCATTTCCTTAATTAGGGAAGTCACGAGTTCCGGATCATTTTCAGGAATAACACCAAGGGCATCGCCTGGCACATAGGAAAGTCCTGATCCTTCTAATGAAAACTCGATATGCATAGTTTCTTTACTAGAACCCGCTCCATTTAAGTTAACATTTTTTAAAACTTTCGCATGGAATGGATTTGTTCTTGAATATGGTGCTACAGTATTTTTGTCATTTGTAATAGTCTGTTGCAATCTTTTCACCTCAAAAAAGTAATCTATTAAACTCACAATTTTTTTACAGTAAACGCATACATTCTATTGTATATTGGTTTTGCAAATAATGCATTAGTTAAGTTAATGAAATTTGTTTATTTTGTGCAAAATAACTGAAATGGGGGTATTTGGAATTTACCATTCAATTTCACTTTAACTTAAAATGTTCGTGGTCCACTCTATAAATAAACGCTAGAACCTCTGCTACTGAACTATATAACTGTTCAGGGATTACTTCGTTCATTTCCAGCTGACTTAATAGCTCTACCAGGGATGGATCTTTTTGGAGGGGAACATTATGTTCTTTCGCTTTTTTTATGATCCTTTCGGCAATTTTCCCTTTCCCTGTCGCCACAACCTTTGGCGCTACATTTATACTTGATTCGTAAGAAAGTGCAACAGCTTTTAATCTTTTGTTGTTATTTTTTTCACTCATATTTTCCGATCCACCCTTTGGATTGACTGCATTAAAATATTGACTGGATTTATTTGTTGTTGCTGTTCCTGCCCTCTTTTATCCAATAAAGGATTCATTTGAATAAACGAAAGTGTGTAACCGATGCTCTCCAGTTTATCTTTTAGAGTCGGTGTTAACGAATTGACAATGGGCCCAATTTCGCTCGAATCGTTTAAAATGGAAAGATGTATCACCCTATTTTGAATTTGCATATCCACAACTGTCTGATTCAGACTCTGTAAATCCAAATAAAAAAAGATTCGACAATAATCCGGGTCAATTTGACCATTACCCGTTTTACGACCATTCCATTGAAGCGTGACATCAGATTTCTTTTCTCCAAATGATAAGGGCAGCTGCATGATTATTTGCTGCATGGGACTACATAAATCTTGGGAGATGAGTTGCATTCCTGTTAATCGATTTAAAATGGGCTCTAAGGTCTTCCCATTACTTCCAAGCTCCGCTTTGACCGACATTACCAACTGTTTTAAGGAGTGAATTTGTTCAGCTGAAACCATTTTGTCATTTGTGCTTAACCCAACTTCATTTTCATAATTAATGCCTAATGAATGAACAAGGTGTTTTAGCATTTGCTTTACGTCTATAGCTGTTCCTACTTCATTAATTGAATGATTTTTTGTAATGAAAGTGATCATTTCTTTTAATGGTTGTATTGACTTTAAGGATGTAAAGGAAGGATTGTCCAAATGTCTTCCTAATTCCTCCAATTGATGATTGAGAGATTGCGATTCTTGAACAGCTACTAACGATTGAAAAGTTGTTTTTGTAAAGGGAAGACCCTTCTTAATCATCCACTCCAGCGCCGTTGACTCTTTTGTATAATCTGTTTGACTGTTGATCCAGGAAACTGCCAATTGCAGTTGTTCTTTTGTTAATGGGAGATTTTTCGATAACAATAATTGAACTAGCTGTAAGTTTTGTTTCGTTTCCGGGAGTTGTTGGCTATTCAAGAAAAAATGCGCTGAAATCTGTTGCTGCATTCCCTCTACTACTTTTAGTTCCATCCCATCCTTACCGAGGTTACGAACTTCAAACCAATAGGTATCTCCTTCCGACAAGTCTGCCTTTAGAGTTGCTATAAAACGCATGTCCCCCATTCTAATAATCGCCATATCATTTGGCAATAATCTTTCCACTCTACCAAAAAGCAATTGCCCTGGCTTTAAAGAAACCATCGAATCTTTTTGTGGATTTCCCATTTGAAAAAGAGACTGGAGCTTTTGGACTGGGTTCATTTGCAAAACTCCTTAAATCACCAGTTAAAGTATATTTAGGAACACAAAAGGTACTAGTGACGGATATAAATAATAATATAGAGTTTCTAGCATTGTTAATTATATATTCTAACAAAAAAACTAGATTAACGAAACGCGGGAAACGTGACGCGATCCTTCCCGGTGATTTCTCGTGGTTCCCCACAAAAAATAGACAGGGACTCACTCCTGTCTATTTCTCTTATTTAATCATGGAAATTTGTGCCGTCTGTTGTAGCTTTGATAATTCCAACGCGGATGACAAAATCACCGAAATGTTCGCCGTCCTTCCGTTCCTTGGAGTAACGAGAAAAAAGTCCATTTAATTCGCTCAGAATAGCTTCTTCTCCTATGTTTTCGCGATACATTTTGCTTAGGCGGCTACCGTCAAAGGCTGCACCCAAATACATATTATATTTGCCAGGTGCTTTGCCAATAAAGCCAATTTCGCCGAGGGCTGGACGTGCACAGCTGTTCGGACACCCCGTCATCCTGATCGTAATTTCTTCATCACGCAGACCATTTTCATTGACAATGGCCTCTATCTTTTCCAGCAGCACTGGCAAATAGCGTTCTGCTTCTGCCATAGCCAATCCGCACGTTGGAAGAGCAACACACGCCAATGAATTACGACGGAGTGCTGTATATTGCATTCCATCTGTTAAACCATATTTTTCGATTAATTCGTTAATTTTTTTCTTTTTCTGGGTAGATACATTGGCGATGATCAGGTTTTGATTTCCCGTCAATCGAAAATCACCTGTATGAAGTTTGGCGATTTCGCGTAAGCCAGTCATCAGCTTGTAACCATCAAAATCGGCAATACGGCCCCCTTGGATAAACAGCGTTAAGTGCCATTTACCTTGAACTCCCTTCACCCACCCGTAGCGGTCACCGTTATGATCGAAATGGAATGACTTTGCTTCTTCAAGTCTCCAGCCCAGTCTTTTTTCAAGTTCATTCTTGACAGTTTCCAGTCCAAGACGATCAACTGTATACTTAAAACGGGCATTTTTGCGGACGGAACGGTTCCCGTAATCGCGCTGAATCGTTATTACTTTTTCCGCCACATCATAAATTTTCTCAGGTGTGCAGAAGCCAATTACTTTGGCTAGCTGTGGATAGGTCGCCTTGTCTCCATGTGTCATCCCCATACCGCCGCCAATCGCCACGTTAAACCCGATTAAATTCCCCTTTTCCACAATCGCAATTAGTCCCAAATCCTGTGAAAAGACATCAATATCATTCGTTGGCGGAACCGTGATTCCAATTTTAAACTTCCTTGGCAAATATAGTGGTCCGTACATGGGTTCGACCTCTTCGATTTCTGGAGTACCAGCCACTTTATCTTCATCCAACCATATTTCATGATAAGCCCTTGTACGTGGCAGTAAATCATCACTCAATTTTTTCGCCCAACTATACACTTCAGAATGGATTTCAGATTGATAGGGATTCGAATTGCACATAACATTAC
>CAURFY010000054.1:0-10935 GCA_963524115.1 uncultured Bacillus sp. | reverse complement strand
TCCTCAGCGCAACTTCATCCAAATTTGGGGTACGAGATATCTGAGGAAATTGTACCAAGGAAAGAAAATGAGAAAGAGTGACTTCCGCCATTATGGTGGATTTTTTTTGCGAAAAATTGCACGGAGGGGGTAGGGATAACCTGATTTAGTTTTTGATCAAAATATTCAATTTAGCCTTACTGAAATTTTTATTCCGTTTTCCTCAGATAACGATACTATTTTAGTATCACTCGGCATAATATCATTCTATATCCACAATTCCGGGGTCAGGCACCTTAATACAAATTAACGCATTAATGTAATGGAGTAGATTCCCTGTGCAAGCATCTTGGCAATTTTATTTAGTTGGTCTATAATTTAATTGTAAGTTATTTCGGGGGGGTAAAAATGGAAGTTGACCTGGAATTACAGGCTAAAGATTTGTTTAAGGAAGTTATTTGGGACGGTAGTGTCGAGCGAATTGCGGTTTGGTTGGACGGGGACTGGTCTGTTACTTCAACAAACCATTTTGACGAAAGAATAAAAAATGATCATCCTGTTTATGTCTTAAATTTGCGGGAGGTCTTTTCTGAGGTTGATTTTTCATTTGAAACCATTGAGCAACTGATAAACCGAATTGAAGATAGGTTAAATGGACGTGATCCAATAGATGTGTAAACTGTAATAATTTATTATTGCAGTTTTTCTTATTTAGGGTATAAGATAGATGATGGATTAGAAAACAATATGAGGGAGTTGATATTTTTGAGTAGTCAAGGTTCTCCTGAGCCTGAACCGAACAGTCCAAACGAGGAAGTCGGATTTATCTTTTTCTGTAGCAGGAGTGATAATATCAATCATATCAACTCTTTAAAAGGTACATTTCCTTCCTCCAGCTAGCGAGGAGGTATTTAAATGATCGAATTTTACGTTGCAAACGGAGAAAAAAAGATCGAGAAATTGGATGAAATAACAAAAGGTTGCTGGATTAATATGACTTCTCCTAATGAGGAGGAGATTAATCTAGTAGCGAACAAACTAAATATTCCTGTCGATTTTATAAAAGATGCCCTTGATGATGAGGAAAGATCAAGAATCGAGCGGGAAGACAATAATGTCTTAATTATTGTGGATTTCCCATATATTACACATGATGATACTGGGCTCCCAATCTATGAAACCATACCAATTGGCATGGTCATTACAGATGATTGTTTTATAACCGTTTCATTAAAAGAAACACCTATTTTGGGTGACTTCTATCAAAACAAAATTAAAGGCTTTTTTACGAATAAAAAAACGCGTTTTTCCTTGCAAATCCTTTTTTCAATTTCTACCTATTACTTAAGATATTTAAAACAAATTAATAAGAAAACGGATGAAATTGAGAGAGGGCTCCATCAGTCAATGAAAAACAAGGAGCTTTATGGATTATTAGCGTTGGAAAAAAGTTTAGTTTATTTTACTACTTCTCTTAAATCTAATAAAATTGTACTAGAAAAACTACTGCGCTTGAGCCATTTAAAAATGTATGATGAGGATAAAGAACTATTAGAAGATGTAATCATTGAAACTCAGCAGGCAATTGAAATGGCGGAGGTTTATAGTTCGATTTTAAGTGGAATGATGGATGCCTTTGCATCAGTTATATCTAATAATTTGAACATGGTCATGAAATTTCTGACATCGATTACGATTATATTAGCTTTGCCAACAATGGTTTCCAGCTTTTTCGGTATGAACGTTGACTTACCATTTCAACACGAACGACATGCGTTTACGTTTATCATTTTAATCGTGGTCTTTCTATCAAGTCTAACAACCTTTGTTTTTTGGAAAAAGAAATTCTTTTAAAAGAGGTGCCTGACCCCCGATGCGCTACCGCGTTAACGCATCGGGGGTCAGGCACCATTTTTTACATTACTGTACTAAAGTGAAGAGAACGACCTCAACTAAGTCAATTATTTTTAAAAGATTTTTATGCTTCCGCTGGAAACGGTAAGATTAATTTTGTGTTTTCCTGAACCGTGTCTTCCGTTGATGGTTTTATTATTTATCCCTTTGCTGTTAAGTGGGTAATCACAAGAAATCGAGCCACTGCTTGTTTTTCCGTTTAAGGTAAAGTCTGCACGATCTGGAAGATCCAATCGAACTTGCCCAGAACTAACTTCGATATCTACAGAATTCGTTAATTTATCCATTTGTAGGTCTAATTTACCTGATGATAATTGGGCGTCAATCGCACCAGAATAGCGTTTAATGTCAAGGCTACCGGAACTAATATCAAATGATCCAGATTTTGTTGTTAATGAATCGATCTCTACATTCCCTGATGATCCATCATGTTTTAATTGATTTACCTCTAAGTTTTTGAGTTCCACATTCCCTGAACCGATATCTAGCAATAATTCATCAAGTTTCTGACCGGAAAAAGTCAAATTTCCAGATCCTAAATTAATTTTCATATTACGATGATAATCCTTTGGAATGTAAATAGTTAATTTCGTTTTGTTCACAAAATTAAACCAATTGAACCAAGTTCCTTTTGCAGACACCGTTATTCTATTGCCATTGCGATCAACGGTAACTCTTCCATTGCCATCTAAATCTGCCTTAATACTATTTCTATTTTCTGAAATAATGTTTGTGCTAATGCTTGATACATCAATATCAATCTGATCAATATTATCCGCTATACCAACCTGACGCTCTTTACCCCCTAATTGAAACAAATCCAAATTGAATAAATTGTGAAAAATTACATATAGCCCCATAAGGATTATAAAAATAAACAGAATTTTTTTCATACCTGATTTCCCGCCCTTTCAATATAGTAGAGTACCTTTTCTTGGATAAATCCACATCTAAATCATATCCCATCTTCTTGCCTTACCTCAATGAACTAAAGAAGGAATTGTAGGTAAGACTTCAGGCTGATAAGGGGAAGGAGTCAAAATTAGGAACCATGCTTAAAAAAAGAATAATCTCCAGGTTTAAGAGGAGTTTTTTAAAATAAAATCAGCAAATATAATAGAAAATGACTTCGATAAAGGGATTTTCTTTCGACAATGTTCCTCTATATTCTTATGATTCATCCAAATGAAAAGCGGATGGTTATGGGGTATTTTAAGTGACTTGAAGAATATATTAGCCGATTTTATGTAAATTTGTGGGAGTTTGTCGAGAAAGAAAGGTTTACAAATGGTAATTTTGTGATAATAATTTAAATTGTGCCAATATTCTATATTTAATTCTATCAAATAAGTAGGGTAACGGCTTATTTTGGAGTCATAAAGAAAAGTTTATATAAAGTGGGTTCAAAAAAACGAGTGTAAATCAGTCAATGAAATGGAGGAAAGAACATGTCAAAAAGAAATAAAGGAATTAAAAAAGAAAACCAAGCTAATGAAGGTGCTGCAATCAATCTTAATCTAGAAAACCAAGAGGTTGATACCGATCAACAATCAAACGAGGGTCAGCTATCAAGTTTAGGATTACTATGGAAGAATGCATTTCAAGAATTAGATTCATGGGTGGAAAGATTAAACTATCATGATGAGGTTTTTTTAAATGCTGCCAGAAAATATGTGGAGAGAGTCAACCAAAATCGAGAAAATATGAAGCAAATTACAGAGCAATTTAATCGGGAGTTTCGTGAATGGGAAGGAACAGCTCGTGAAGAGTTGCTTATGACGACAACAACAATACAACAGTTTTTTCCAAAGAAATCTTACCATGAAATTAACGAAGTAATGGATGATATCCAAAATAAAACTACATCAATCTTCATTACTCCCATTCAGGCTATAGCAAACGGCGAGACCGTTGATAGGTATTTAGAGACGGTTGAGCAATATATGACGCTACGAAAAGACAGTAGAGAACAATATATTACTAATGTTAAGCAAACAGCAAATGTTTTGTATGAAAATCAAAAGGTTTTTGTAAATCTCTTCACAAAACAACTTAAAACAGCAATCTTTCCTTTTCAAAAATATATGGAGAAGTCCAGTGAATTAACAAAAATATAAATTCTTTAGGAGGTAAATAAAGTGCCAAGCAAAAATGGATATGATCCATACGAAATTATTAAGTGGTTTAGTGAAATTTGGGAAAAACAAATTAATGATTACATATATCTTGTAACCAATAATAGTGAATATGAAGATTTAATAAAACAAAGAAATGCCCCTCTTGCTCATCAACTGGAATTCTTTAGAAAAAATCAAGAGGTTTTGGCGGGAATTCTAAATTTGCCTACGAAAAGTGACTTAAAGAATCTAGCGAACTTTAATATTCAAACTGAGGAAAAAATTGAATCCCTGGAAGAACAAATCTGGAGTTTACAGGATTCTATCAAAGTGACAAATAAAGATATTGAAAGTGTTGTAGAAGTTTCAAAAGAAATTATTAAGTTGACCAAACAATTAAAGACAGAATTAGTAAAAACAAAGAAGGAGTTAGCGGAAACGAAAGTATTTCAATCCGACCTTCAAGACATGAAAAAGGAATTAGCTCAATTAAATAGCTTTAAAGAAGAATTTGAAATGCTGAAAAGCTTAATTGACAAAGGTGACCAAAAGGCGCCGGTCCTAGCAGGATCCTCCTCAGCACAACCGAAATAAAAAATTCTATTTATGTAATGGGACATGCCATATATTAAGGGGGGGAAGGAGATTGTTTCCTTCCCTCAAATTTTTCTATTTAACTAGCAGCAAGTTTTTGCTTGTTTAAAAAGCCACGTAGTGCACGATTGAATGAATCCTTAGCCTCAAGCTTGGCTACATGACCAGAATTCCTCATGATGACAAATTCTGAGTGGACAATTTGTTTATGCATTAATAATTGAATCCAAACAGGAGTAACGGAATCGTATTGTCCACCAATAATGAGTGTAGGAATTGTGATTTTAGGTAGTAAAGTAAAATTATTTACTTTCATGCAAGCTTCAACCGATTTAATATAGGCCTCTGTATCAGGGCGATAATAATTTAAGAACTTTTTACAATTTTCCTCGGTTCGAGAATATAAGCATACTCGCGCTGCAATAAGCTTATGCTCTTCAATTGAGATGGACGAGGCCCGATTTTTGCGCAATTTATAAAGTAATTTGCCTAAATGCTTAGGCATGAAATGAAAAGTACTAACCAATATTAATGAACGGCAAATCTCTGGTGCACGACGATAAATCTCTTGAGCCACAAGGCCTCCCATTGATAATCCACAAATATGAGCGCTTTCAATTTGAAGTTCCTTAAGGATTGAAAGGATATCATCGGCAAAATTTCTCATCGAAATCCCTTCTGTATTTTTATGATCACCGTGTCCACGTAAATCTGGGATAATGAGGTCATATTGATCGGATAGTTCAAACTGATCGTTCCAGCCTTCTTTCATTTCTCCAAGACCATGAATAAGGATTAAAGGCTCACCAGCACCAGCACCAAGCCGTAAATAAGGAATACCAGAATTACTTGTGAGGAAATTTTCCACTGTTAAACCCCTCCAACTGATTTTTTATTACAGCTTATTCCCGTTTTCTGTGAAGAGTAATCAATTTTAAAAATATTATTAATTTATATATATGTTTAATTGACAGAAAATTGCCTATAGGTGTAAAATACATATATAGACAAGTGGAGGTGGAAAGCACTTGGCAAAAGATAATGAGAATCAAGCCATTCAGCCATCGAAAAATTTTGTAATGCCGTTCATATTATTGCTTCTTAGCAAAATGTCTCTTCATGGATATGAGCTAAATCAGAAGCTGCAAGCATTCGGCTTTCATACGATTGATCAAGGCAACTTATATCGGCTATTACGACAACTTGAAAAGGAAGATTTAGTAAAATCAGAATGGGACACAACCGGTGCTGGCCCGGCAAAAAGGCGTTACACCATTACTACTGTGGGTGTTTCATACTTGAAGGGCTATGCAAATCAGCTAGAAGGGTACCAATCGATGCTAGACCAATTTTTTAACATGTATTCAAGTTTTCTTGAGCTCTATATCCCTTCTTTTAAAAAAGAAGGATACAATAGGGAAAAAAATGCGGACAAGGGGAGGAATTATAATGAATCCGAAGAAGAATGAACAGGTTGAGGTTTTAAAAACTGCTCAAAAACGAACTGAGCCTAAAGTAGAAACAAATGCAACGGAATTATTTGTTGAAACAGTATGGGATCAGTATGAAGAAAGCTTAGAAAGATCGAACCAATTTAGTGAGGATCGTGAGGATGCTTATCTGAAATCTCTTAAGGAAGTCATTAAATTAAATCAAGAGTTCAGAAAATCATTAAGCAGCATATATCGTGAATCAAAAGAAACAAATAGCGAGATTGTTAAAGGGGTTAGCAATTTTGCAAGTAAGAATGGTGTAAAAGATGAACTAAACTTTACTGAGCTGACAGATCAATTAAGCGACGTGTCAACTCGCTTTGAAAAAATCGCATTAACACCAATTAAATCTACTTTTGATCTATTAGATCGTTTTGAAAAAGGAATCGAAGAAAACAGTGAATCATTCATCCAATATTCACGTGAAAGACGTGGCGGATGGCAAAAGGTTACGAATGAATATGCTAAACTAGCTCGTGATAGCCAAAAGAGCCTACTCAATCGTTTTGAAGAAAGCTTTAAAATACTTACCAGCGTAAAATAAAAATACTTGGTGCCTGACCCCCGGTGCGTTACCGCGTGAACGTAGTGGGGGTCAGGCACTTATATTTTGTTTATTTTTTCTTTGACGTGCGTTTTTGATGACTTCTTTCCAGATGTCTGAGCCAATCAGAACCCCCGCTATTATTAAAAGAAAGCCAATAATTTGGGTAGCAACAATTTGTTCATTTAAGAAGATGACCGCGCTGATAAGAGTGAAAAATGGATTTAAATTTATAAAAACGGATGCTTCAGCAGCCCCAATTTGGCCAATGGCAAAGTTATAGACCATATGACCAAGTGCCGTAGCAATAAAAGCAGATGCAAAGAATACCATCCAAATGTTAATTGACCCTTCCGCTAAACTTTTAAGACCATTGGGCTCTTCCACTAAACTAATCAGAAATAAAACTACAGAACCAATTAAGAGCATATAACCAGTCATAAGCCTTGGATCTAAGGTTCTAGATATCTTACTGATAAAAATAAAGCTGATTGCTTGTGAAAGTATAGCCAGAAATACATATAAATCTCCGATTGATACCGAACTGATACTTCCATTTTTCAAAACCACTAAGGTTACACCTGTGAACCCAAGTAAGACTCCAACGACTCGAGCCATCGTAACTGAGCTTCCTAAAAAAATAATTGCTAGAATGGTGGTTAATAAAGGCCCTAATCCAAGAATAAGCCCACCATTTGAGGCAGTTGTGTTTTTTAGTCCTATCGATAAAAAGTAATGGTGGCCAACCACATTAAAAATTGCTCCAATGATGATAAATACAAATTCCCTTTTTGAAGGAAGACGAACTTTTTTCATCAGTGCAAGAATAATAAACACACAAACCCCAGCTGTAAATATACGGAATGCTGTTACAGTCACTGGCATAAAAGTTGTTACAATTAATTTTGTAGCAATGACGTTTAATCCCCATGCCGCCATAACCATTATTAAGGTAAAGTATATTAATTTCTTATTTCGTGTAACCACTATTTTCACTTCTTCCAATCCATTTAGTTCGATATTTTTCAGATAATAATATCCATTGTAATATATATGCATTTACTATTGTGGGAAAATTATCGAAAATAGGTCAAATTCCAATATCAACCAGTAAATGAAGGGGCTGATTTCTTTGAAGTGGAATAATTGGAAATGTAAGCGCTACATAAACAGTAGAAAAAAGTTCACAGGAAGCTTAATTGAAATGAGTTAAAATAATGAAGGGTAAATAATATCTGTGACGTACTTCACAAAAAAATATATTAAAAATATTAATTTCTGTTCATTGAAAGGAACTGGTCAACATGTCGTTTTACAAGCCGGAACAAATTGCCAGTATTACGGTGGAGAATGGGACAAAGAAAACAAAATATCCATTGTTGAAAACTTTAATATTAGGGTTCCAGGCAGGTGCATTTATTTCTTTAGGTTATCTACTTTTCATTCGCGTTACTGCTCCGTTAACAGGAGATTTTGCTGGGATTGGCACAATTTTAGGAGCATCTCTTTTTCCAATCGGACTTATTTTAACTTTAATTGCAGGCGGAGAACTTTTAACTGGAAATATGATGGCTGTGCCATTAGCAAGGTTAGCAGGAAAAATAACCACAAAACAGCTAATTTATAATTGGTTTTTAATCACAGTTAGTAATTTTATTGGAGCTGTTTTTGTTGCGTATGTTTTTGGCCATATTGTGGGGCTCACCGAAACCGCTCCTTTTTTAGAAAAAACGGTTAGTATTGCAGAACATAAGTTAGATGCTACTTTTGCGCAAGCTTTCTTTTCAGGAATTGGCTGTAATTGGTTAGTAGCTGCTGCGGTTTGGTTATCCTATGGCTCAGAAGATATGACAGGGAAAATTCTCGGCATTTGGTTCCCGACAATGACTTTTGTAGCAATTGGATTTCAGCACGTTGTGGCAAATATGTTTGTGATTCCGGCAGCTATTTTTGCGGGACACTTTACTTGGGTCGAATATCTCCATAACTTTGTTCCTGTCTTTTTAGGAAATGCTGTTGGGGGATCAGTATTTGTTGCCTTAGCTTATTATCAAGCATATAAGAAAACCCTTGTGAAAATTGAATCTCAAGCACAAAAATCAAATCTAGCTCTGATAAAAAGAGGCGGAATGTAATGGCAGGGGTATCGTTGACTGCCTTACTGATTAGATTCCTTCTAGGAGGAAGTGCTGTTTTAGTCGCTACCCTTGTTGCTAGGAAGTTAGGAGAAAAAGCAGGAGGGATTTTTGCTGCATTTCCAGCTGTTTACTTGGCTGCATTACTAACGAATCGCTTAGATTTTAATGGAGAAGAATTGATTAGTCATTCAATTCTTCTGTCCAAAGGGGCGATGATTGGTATGGCAATTAATATTCTTGTTGCGATTATTGCAGGTTATTTATTACCGAGACAAGGGTGGAAGCTTGGACTTGTTCAAACCGTTTTATGCTGGTTTGCCGTATCGATAGTGGTCGTATTCGTCACATCACATACTTTTTAAAAGGTGGCAATCATGAATAGACAGTATTTGTTAATTAGATTTTTACTAGGCGGGACTGCCGTCATGCTAAGTTACTTAGTCACAGTATTTTCACCATGGAAGCTATTGGCGGGGATTTTTGCCGCGTTTCCCGCTGTCATGCTAACGGCTGTATTAATGGTGGGTATCGCATCCGGTTCAAATAAGGCAGCGAGGATTGCCAGTGGATCCGTATTTGGAATGATTGGTGGAGTTGTTTGCGTTTTAACGGTTTTGCTGGTATTACAAATGAGTCATCAATGGGTACTAAGTATTATCTTAGGACTAGCATTATGGCTTGGAAGTTCCATGGCGATTGCATCTTTTAGAGATAAACTAAAAACCCGGGGAGTCCGGAGAGCAATATTATAAAATGAAGGTCTGATTCCAACATCTGGATTCAGACCTTTTTGCATAGGGTCTTTGTAGCATTCCGCCCCTTTTTCATCAAAATAGTATTTTTACTCTGGGAAATAAACTACAGTTATTATATGATCATTTATATATCAAAACGGTTAAAGGATGAGGAATTTGAAAAAGCAGAATAAGGTAGGTTTGGTGGTTGACGTTGAGACAACTGGATTAGGTCCAGATTCTGATGAAATCATTGAAATAGCACTAAATTTATTCTCATATCGAGAAGAAACAGGCGAAATAATTGACATTCTAGATCAAGATTCGTTTTTACGAGAACCGTTATCTTCATCAGCCATTAGAAATTATGACAATGCTTATCGAGTTCACGGGATCCCTTTTGAATTAGTAGCGGGAAAAACCTTTTTGGATGGGAAAATTAAATCATACTTTACTCAATCAGATGCGGTGTTTGCTCATAATGCCTCTTTCGACCGAAGTTTCCTTTATAGAATGTATCCGGAAGTGAATGAATTAAATTGGTATTGTACGATGAGAAGTATCAAATGGAAGAGTTATGGTTTTCCAAATAGTAAGCTCTTAACCTTATTAAGTGCCCATAACATTACCGATTATCAATCACATAGAGCGCTTGATGATATTACAAATTTAATGGAATTGCTAAAAAAATCAAACCCAAATGGAGATTTCTACTTAAGAGAGGCTCTTGAATATGGTCCGATGCGAAAATATCAACCGGCACCAGCAAAAATTAAAAGAATCCATCTATGATTGGAACCAGCCATTTTTTAAATTATTTATTTAGTTGTTGAAAAATGGTGAATATTAAGATAATATGTTTAATAGTCACTTTTTAAAATTTTAATATCCAAAAAATTAATATTTTTCTAGTAAATTAAGGTGCCATTCGGCTTAATAGGGAATCTGGTAAAACCCAGAACTGCCCCCGCAACTGTAAGTGTGGACGAAAAAGGATAACCACTGTATAAAATACTATTCTTTCAGAAGGTATATTGTATGGGAAGGTCCTTAAGTAGATTGATACACGAGTCAGGAGACCTAGCTTAATTGAAATGAGTTTCAACTTCCTCGGGGATTTTAGGATGTGAAACGATCGCAACTTTAGAAACCTAATTTGCTTTCGTTTTATCCATCCAATTTTTGTTGGATGGATTTTTTAATTTTTTTGAAATAAGTTCATTTTTAATAATTTAATAATGTTTAGGAAAAGGTGCGCAATCGATTGAATAGATTGTGTGAAAAGGGAAGAACGGTCATAATCCGTCACGGTACCCGCCACTGTATTGGGGAGTATCATTGCCTATTGTCACTAACATTTGTTGGGAAGACGCAATGATATGATGAACCAGAGTCAGGAGACCTGCCTTGACCTAAACACTT
>CAURFY010000053.1:0-10970 GCA_963524115.1 uncultured Bacillus sp. | reverse complement strand
CTAATATGGTAAGTCCAGCAAAAATAATCATCGTTGCAAGCACTTGCTTTGTTTTCAGTTCAGAGTACAAATCTTTTTGAGCAATTAAGAGGGCTGTTTTAAAAAAACTCATGATACTCCCTCCGTCAGTTCCTGATATTTTTCAGTAAGTAAATCCATTTGTTTTTCAGTCATCATAAAGTCATCGACAATTTTTCCATCTTTAATGAAAATAATTCGGTCACAAATTTCTGCAGCTTGCTTAAAATCATGTGTGACCATTAATGTTGTCGCACCTTTATTTTTCATAGAAATAATAACATCATTCAGAATTGAAATAGCACTTTGATCCAATCCCGTATGAGGTTCATCTAATAATAATAAGGCCGGATCATGCACAATCGCCCGTGCAATCGCAATACGCTGAATCATTCCTCGAGAGAAATTTTTTACTGGCTCTTTTAAGAAAAATGACAGTCCTACTCTTTTTACTAATTCAATTGCTTTTTTCTCTACATCCTTAACACCGTAAAGGTTTCCGAAGAAAACAAGGTTTTCAAGTGGAGAATAGTGTTCATATAACAAGCTAGAATGGGGTAAATACCCCATCAGCTTTTTAATCTCAGTTGCATTTTTCTTTAATTCTAGTCCGTTAATGTTAACTTCTCCAGATGAAGGTTTAATTAATGTAGCAATAACTTTTAATAAAGTACTTTTCCCAGCACCGTTTGGGCCCAAAATAGCTACAGTTTCACCTTTTTTAATAGAGAGGTCTATGCCTCGTAATATTATTTTATTATCCGCCTGTTTTATGAGCTTCTTTATTTCAATCATTAGAGGCCCTCCTAAAATCAAAGATGCTACTCAACAAATTGACGGAGACTTAATTTAACTTGAACAAGATGTTGCTTGTAAGCCTCTAATTTTGTTTTATATTCATCTTCAGTCATCTGCCCGTTGCCAAGATTATCTTCTAATTCAATGATTTTATCTAAAATTGCTTTTTGCTTAGCCATCAGTTGTTTGAATACTTGTTCTTCTTTGTCAGCTCCGTTTGCATCGCTCTTAACTCTATTCTTCATTTTAAAATAAGAATAATAACCGATACCTGCAAGTAAAATAGCACCGAGAACAATCATTAAAATATGTGGATTAAATTTGTGCAAAGGTGACTGAGCCCACATTCTTAAATGGCCTGGATTATGAAAAGCGGGAGCAGATTTTGTTACATCACCTAAGTTTTTATTTTCAGTTGAAGTAGTATCAGTCCCAGTTGCAGTTGTTCCTGCTGGTTGTTTATCTTTGTCATAAGCCATGGTTACTGTTTGACCTGCTTTAATATTTTGGATTGTATATGCCGCATATTTTTGGTTGTCAAAATCCAATATTCCTTGGTATGAGAATTCTGCATCCTTAATGTCAACACTACCCGAACCTTCAGGGATTAGAACCTGATACAAATCCACTGGATAAGAAAATTTAATACCAATGTCTTGGCCTTGTTTTAGTTGGTAACTGAAGGGTAATGTGATTGACCCCTTCGCAGGTATCGGGTCTAATGTAATAAAACCAGTATCTGTTTCTTTATATTTGATCTTCCCATCCATCATTGAAAACCCTGTTGCACCTTCAGGAAATAGGATGTTTAAGACTCCTTCTGTTTGTCCATCACCCTTATATTCTTCAGCAGTTAAATTTTTAAAGCTGACCATATCAGTAATCAGGGTCGATGCATCTTTACCTGGAGATAAAACAATATACTCCATATCTGCACTGATTGAGGCAGAACTTGCAAATGCACTAAAGGTCGGTAAAAGCAGAAGAGCTAGAAGGAAAACGGTAATTCTCTTAATCAACGTCCTCCCTCCTTCTTCCCCTTATTAAGCTTCATCGTTGCTTCGATTTCACGTTCCACCTCTGCTAATATCGAAGGATCAACTGTTTTTTCAACCTTTAGCTCATCTGTTTTCATTACTTTTGATATTTGACTTTCATATTGCTTCTTTAATTTTTTATAATCATTCTCGGATATTTTTTCCATCTTGTATTCAAATTCGAGTTCATTCAATGTTGAAAACAAAACTTCTTTTCCAATAGCAGAATTTTGTTCATTTGAATGAAATTGAACATATGCATCCCATTTAAACAACGGTGCTAAAATGAGAAACAAACAACTTAGTACAAGAACGGCGGTTAAAACCATTGAGATGATTGAAATATCCTCCATACTGTTCACATCCTAAAGATACTTTTTGCGTTCCGCGTCGATCATGCTAGATAGGATTTCTTCTTCTACTTCGTCATTGGGTTGGATATCTTCTTGAACTTCCTCTTCTATTCCTTTTTTCTTCACCCATTTACGGATAACAAAGAATACTCCTGTACCAGCTCCGCCTAATACTGCAAACGGAAGAATCCAAGCGGCTAGACTAAACCCTTTCTTTTCAGGGGCAGTTAAGATTTCTTCTCCAATTGCATTGACATAATACTCTCTTATTTGATCTTTATCCATTCCCTTATTCATCATGCCAACTATTTCTTCTTTAAACGTTTTAGAAACGTTGCAGCCTGGCATATCACAGTTATAAATATCCTGTCCGCAACCGCAGGTGCACATAAACTGGGAGCCAACTGCCTTAAATTCCTTGGACTTAAAGTCATAGTTTTTTGTTCCCGCTGCAAAAACAGCGAAGGCACCTTGAAAGATAAACAAAAATATAAGAAAGCTTAATCCAAGCTTTTTATTCACCTTAAGACACCTCTTTATCCACTCCGGTATACCTAGGAGTTATGTTTTGATATCTGCCGTTCCATACTGCAAATAGAGAACCAATCACGATCATGAAAGAACCAATCCATAACCAGTCCATCATTGGATTAACTTTTACAATAAAGGTTCCACGACCATCATCTTCCCAAGCACTTAAGACAATGTACAAATCCTCTTTAAGAGAACTAATTATGGCCACTTCTGTGGACGGTTCATCCCAGTTGCCATAGAAGACTTTCTGAGCTTCATAACTGCCTAATTTCTTTCCATTTTTAAATACTGTCAAATCAGCATAAACAATATCATTTACGCCTTCTTTACGCTGATCAAGCTTGTCATAAACGAGTTTGTAATCTTTAATTTCAATCGCTTGCCCTAGATTAATTGTTTTCATCGTTTGAAGATCATAGTTTTGTGAACCAATAATCCCCATCGTGATGAAAGCTATACCAATATGAACGAGATAACCACCATATCTTCTTCTGTTCTTCGTCATTAATCTGTATAAAGCAATTAGCGGCATTTCTCCAGTCATTTTTCTTCTTGCTTTTACCCCACGATAGAACTCGAAGAAGTGGGTAACAAATAACATAATAATTACGCCGTATCCAATAACTGCCCATGCTTTTTGGATTCCTAGAATAACCATTAATACCATTCCAACGATAGCAAGAATTGCTGGGATCAAAAAGTTTTTGCGTAGATTTTTCAGGGTTGATTTCTGCCAAGCCAATAATGGGCAGACAGCCATAACAAACATCATTGATAATAATATCGGAGCCTCTACTTTATTAAAGAATGGCATTCCAACGGTGACTTTAGTTCCGCGAACAGCTTCTGAAACAAGCGGGAAAATGGTTCCCCAGAAAACTGCGAACGCAGCTCCAACCAATAATAGGTTGTTTATTAAGAAGCTACTCTCTTTTGAAATATACGATTGGAATTCACCCGCACTGCGTTTGATTAAATTGTAACGGCTCATCAGTATATAAAGTGCACCAATTACAGCAACACCCATGAAAATAAGGAAGTATAAGCCTAAATTCGAATCGGCAAAGGCATGCACAGAAGTTAATACTCCACTTCGAACTAAGAATGTGCCGAATAAAGTTAAGGCATAGGAGATAACAATTAAGCTAATATTCCACACCTTGAGCATATTTTTACGCTCTTGAATCATAACTGAGTGCAAGAAGGCAGTCGCAGTTAACCATGGCATAAATGAGGCATTTTCCACCGGATCCCATGCCCAATATCCACCCCAGCCGAGCTCGACATATGCCCACTGACCACCAAAAATGTTTCCTAAGCTTAAGAATAACCATGCGATAATGGTCCATCTTCTAGTCATCTTGATCCAGAAGTCATCCATATTCTTCATAATTAGGGCTGCCATTGCAAACGCAAACGGTACAGCAAGTCCAACATATCCTAAATAAAGAGTAACTGGGTGGATAATCATCCCAGGATTTTGAAGCATTGGATTAAGTCCTTTTCCTTCTGTCGGAACCTGGCTTAAGAGTTCGAACGGTCTTGCCACAAAGCCAAGAATAAAGAAGAAGAAAATAGCATTAGCTAATAAAATTGATGCTATATAAGGAACCATTGGATTACCCTTCATTTTCCGAGAGAAGGTAATCATCACCGTATATAGGGTTAAAAAGAAGGTCCAAAGTAAAAGTGAACCAGAGTTCCCTGCCCATAAAGCAGTTAATTTGTATATAATTGGTAGGTCGCTACTTGTATAATCAGTAACATATTTGTACTCAAAGTGTGATGAACCCAAAAAGTAAAGGAGGATTATCATAGCTAGGGACGAACAAACTAAAGTGGCTATTACTCCACCCTTACCACTGTTAACAAGCTTTTGATTTTTGGTACTGATTCCAAGAGTCATAATTAAAAATGAGTAAATCGCTAGTGCAAATCCTACATAAATTGTCGCGTTAGCTAATAAATTCATTATGTCACCTTCTTTTAGTTTTGCCTCTTACTCTTCGCTTGAAGGCTTCTTATCAAGTTTGTCTTTATGTGTTGCTGGATCATAGTCTTTCATATCTTTGCCTTCATATTTAGATGGGCAGCGTGTTTTAACAGTTTCTGCAACAAATGTATTCTTATTCGTTGGAGAACCTTGTAAAATTACGATTACGCCCTCGGCAAAGTTATCAGGCTTAATTCCGTTATGGATTACATGCATTAAGTTTCCTTTGTTATCTTTTAAATCAAATTTCAATTGGATCTTGTCGGCATCCCATTTAATGGAATCCCCTATTAATAGTCCTTCAACAGTAACGTAGTCATCTTGATATTTTTCTTGATTTTTGAGAAGTTCATCCATTTTTAATTCAATTCCACTTGAACCTGGTGTTGCAGCCATCAGAAGGAAAATAATTGCTCCAACAATCACGAAACCGCCCAACATGACAATGGTATTTTTTTTCATTTCCTCTACCCCTTTAGCCTAATTTTTTCATTTCATTTTCATACGTTTCATCATCGATTTTTCCACTTAACAACAATGATCTAAGTTTCTTTTTTTGATCTGTCGTATCTTTTTTATTCGTTTGCTCCGCCAAGTCCTTTTTACTTGGTTTTTTAGCTACTGGTTTGCTCTGAGCCTTTTTATTACTATTCGTAGATGGTTTCACACTGCGAGCATTACCTTTTAAACCAAAGAAGACAAAAAGTCCAGCAATTATGAGTGATATTCCAATGACTGAAGCTCCACCGATTCCAATAATCGGTTGGTCTGTTGCCTTTTTACTGTTATCTGTAGATCCATTTTTCACTTGATCAGTAGCCGTTGTACCACTGTGGTTGGCATCATCTGGCGGGTTCTGTTTATTAATTAGCGACAAAGTTGATTCATTATCTTTTTTCGTGTAGGAAGTTGCTAGTTTTACAGAGTTCCCTTTTTTAAGATTCGTATATTCGTAATAATAGAGCTCTTCACCATAATCACTTTTTGAAGTATTAGCTGCTTTAGGGTCAGTTTTAAAATTCTTCGCATTAAGCGGTGCATACATAATGATATCTAGTTTTTCAACATCAGAAGGGTTTACATATTCAAAGTTAAACTTCTTTGTGCCACCTGCTTCAAAAGGGTTTGTATAATACTCAACAACAAACTGATACGTACCATCTTTTTTAATCGCTTTTGATGGTTTCCAGGTGACGACCCCTTTTTCTTTGTTTATTTCAAAAGGCCTCTGAACCTCTGGTTGATCAGCAGCAGGGAATTCAGCCACTAAATATATCTGAAAGTTTTTATCATTTACTGGTATTGGGAATTCAATTTCACCGTTATAGTCTTGACCTGTTTTGTTTTCATAAGTACCGTAGCTTCCCACTAATAAGGACGGTTGGTCTTTTGGCCAATTATCTGGATAATCAAATTCTGGCATCACTTGAATCTGCAATTCTTTATATGGGAATTGTTCTACAGGAAAATTCCCCTCTGCTTTTGCATTTGGAATGGCGATATTTGCCAATATTAATGTAGTCATACACAAAGTTGCAAATCTTTTAAGCATGATATTCCTCCTCGCTAGCTTCTAAATCTATTTTTCACTATAAACCTCTTAGAAAGACTATAATCCTTTCCGGTATCCTAAAGTTATGACATCGGTGAACATTTTGTTAAAAACATAAATCGTTTACTTTTTGACAAACAAAAATCGAAAAATATTCACATTTATCGACTTGATAATATTTTTTTACGAAAATATCTTCCGAATGGATTTAAATTTAGGATTACAAAGGAATATTAATATAATAAAGCCATAATAATTCAATCCATTTCCGAACATTTTCTTACAAATAATAACGGAATAATCTATATATTCTAACGTTTACATTTTCATTAATTTTAGGCAAAAAAACACCCTGTACTTTGAAAAATACAGAGCGTTTTTCTTTTACTTATTTTGGAAAGTTCGAATATAGGTAACAATATCGCTAATTTGTGATTCACTAAATTGTCTTGCACCCTCTAACCCTTTTAAAGAGGGACCCATTCTAGTGTCTTCACGACCATATGCCGTGCTTGCCCAGATTTGCTTATCACTAGTATATTGCAAATACTGTGGACTGGCTAACACGGTTCCCATCTTTTTCTTACCGACACCCTCGAAACCGTGACAATTGGCACAATACAATTTGTATAATTTCTGACCATTTTCTGGGTTTCCGCTAATATCTTTAGGAACAACTTGATCGACCGATTTAGTTTGCCAATTTCTAAGAAAGGCAACTAAATGGTTCAAGTCTTCTTCACTTAAATTAGCTCCATAAGCAGGCATGACAGTGCCTTCTCGTCCATACTTTATTTGGTAATAGAGATCTTTATCTGAAAAAATACTTAGAAAATGTTGATTATTTAGCGCTGTTCCTTCTTTTGCACCTTCACCTTTTCCATTCTCACCGTGACATGCAAAACATTGTTGATTGTAAATTTTCTCCCCAGCATCAATTGCCTTATGATCCTTTTTAGTCAATAAACCACTATTGCTAACTACAACTATGATGCCTATTGTAACCAATATATAAATCCCAATTAAAAGTTTTTTCATATATTTCCCCTTACTTTGGTTCAGGAGTAGGAGTTGGTTCACCTAAATCTTTGTATTTATCGACAATGTAATGATTGATATATTTTAAATCTTTTCCTGCTTTATTCAATTCTACCGCCTCCCGGGCGATGTCTATACAGAGGTCTCAGGAGACACCCATTGAATCCCATTCTACGACATTCTGATCTTCTCCAAATTGTGCGACAAAACAATCTAGGTTGCTCTTATGCCCATCAGAAGTACCACAACCGCAATAACATGGCACTGATGCAAGTACCTGCGGATAGGTTGCAGCCATAATATAGGTTTCTTTAATTTTATCTGAAGTATTTAATACATAATCGGGTAACGCCTTATCCTTTGAGCCTAATGAAAGCTTTTCTTTATCCGAACTACAGCCAGATAGTAGACTCAATGCGACAATTCCAGTTACAAGAAATAATATGAAACGTTTCAATTTTGTCACCCCTCCTTAGTTGATGATGATAATACTATGATTATTGTAACAACATAATCTTAATATAAATCATTTTAATTATTACTATTTCGTGAAAATATATACATAAAGAACTTATTTGTTTCTGGGTGAGCCCAAATTAGAAATTGCTGGTATGATAAAAAAACTCGTTTGGTCATTGACCAACGAGTTTTTTTGATAAGTTATTACGCGCGAGAGACATAACTACTATCAGTAGTATTGATAATTAAGCGGTCACCTTCATTTATGAAGAATGGCACTTGAACGGATAGTCCAGTTTCAAGAATAGCTGGTTTTGTACCGCCAGAGGCTGTGTCCCCTTTAATTCCCGGCTCTGTTTCAGTTACTTCAAGCACAACTGTATTTGGAAGTTCAACTCCAAGTGTCTCGCTATGGAATGTCATGATAGAAACTTCCATATTCTCTTTTAGGAATTTTAATTCGTATTCAATTGCGGTTGCTGGAAGTTCAATTTGTTCATAAGACTCATTGTCCATAAATACATGTTGATCACCACTTGCATATAAGTATTGCATTCTACGGTTATCAATTTGTGCTTTTGCTACTTTTTCACCTGCACGGAACGTCTTTTCTTGGATTGCACCTGTACGAATATTACGAAGTTTTGAGCGTACAAACGCAGCTCCCTTTCCTGGCTTCACGTGTTGGAAATCAATTACACGCCAAATTCCGCCATCAACCTCAATTGTTAAGCCTGTTCGAAAATCATTTACTGAAACCATGCAAAATATCCTCCTAAATGTTTCAATTAAAGAATAATTAGTTCTTTTGTTGAGTGTGTTAACAACTCATTGCTATCCTTGGTAATCATTGTATCATCTTCAATCCGCACACCGCCAAGACCAGGTATATAGATCCCAGGTTCGACTGTAACAACCATTCCAGGTTCTAAGACGATGTCAGATTTAAAAGAGAGGGCTGGTCCTTCATGGACTTCCAGACCAATTCCATGTCCTGTTGAATGGCCAAAATACTCCCCGAAACCTTTTTCTGTTATGTAATCCCGAGTCAAAGCATCCGCTTCTTTACCAGACATCCCTGGTTTAATTCCTTCTACACCACGTTCTTGAGCAGTGAGGACAATTTGATAAATCTCTTTAAGTTGAGGTTCTGGCTCACCAACAGAAATAGTACGGGTAATATCAGAAACAAACCCTTTATGATATGCACCGTAATCAAGTGTGACAAAATCGCCCTTTTCAATCACCTTGTCTGTTGCCACCCCGTGTGGTAGGGCAGAACGAAGTCCGGAAGCCACAATTGTATCAAAGGAAGATGATGTTGCCCCAGCTTTTCTCATAAAGAACTCTAATTCATTTGACACCTCAAGCTCTGTTAAGCCTGGCCGAATGAAGTCTAGTATATGCTTAAATGCGGCATCTGCAATATCCGCAGCTTCCTTTAATATCTTAATCTCTGAATCAGTCTTAATCAAGCGCAACTTTTCTACTATTCCTGAAATTGGCACCAACTCTGCTTTTACAGCATTCTTATAAGAGCTATAGGTTGAAAAAGAAACAAAATCCTGCTCAAATCCAAGGTTTTTAATCTCTAATTTCTCAATTTGATTCGCAATTTCCTCAAGCTGGGAAGGACCGTGTTTTACAATTGTATAACCCTCACATTGTTTTGAGGCTTGTTCAATATAGCGGAAATCAGTAATAAATAATGCCTTATCCTTGGAAATAAGAACGACTCCTGCTGTTCCGGTAAAATTGGTCAGATAGCGACGATTATAAGGACTGGTTATCAGAAGAGCATCTATTCCAAGATTATCAAAATTCGAGCGCAATTTCTGAAGTTTTTCCATTGTAATTCCTCTCCTTTGCCAAATAAGTGGGTATTTTGTTATCTATATCTCGCTAATCAAACTAATACCCGATTCCAATTTTAAATCGAATAGGTTTATTTTATCATAATTTATTTTGTTCGGACTACTCGAACCAATAATTATGTAGTAACCTCGCTTTCCTTTTTCTCGCTTTTTTGGATTTCGCTTTCTTCGTATGAAATGGAGTATCCAATAAAAACTCCATATAATATATAAAAGCAGATTGATGTAATAACCGTCATTCTTTTGAGATCATTGAACGGGTGAATCCCAGGGAATATCGGATTTAATACGAAAAATACCAGTAAAAACAGGACGATACCATAACCAATTCCTACCCACATACTTCCAAATTTCCTCAATGTTACATAATACAATATGGCAACACCAATTGAGACAACACCAATTAATATTATGGATATCACAGTGCCCAACCATTGTTCTTTCCAAGCCCCAATCGTCCAAGGTTCAATAATGACATTAGGTCGAATTTCGGTAAAGTTTAACACATATGCTAAATATGCGAGTGCGCTCCAAAAAACTCCACCAATAAACCCAATCGTTACAACCATTGCCATAAATGATAATGGCTTTTCTTGTTCTGCTTGTTCCAATTTCGCTTTTTCTTCCGCCATTTTATACACCTCCATTTTCTATTATGTCCATGAGCATTTATTCCATTGCATGGCAATAAAATTTAACAAAATATTCATTCTCTCTGTTCAAAATAAAAGAAAATCTTCCAGCCTAGAGGTTTTATTCATTTTTTAGTAGAATAAATATAGATAGGAACAGTTTCTCTTCTTGCTGTTATGTCAAATTACAGAATATAGGTTGGTGTTAACACCCATGACAAAAGAACAAAAACCGATTTACGGAGGTCAGGCGGTTGTTGAAGGCGTGATGTTTGGTGGAAAACATCACTATGTTACCGCTGTCCGAAGGAAAGATTCATCAATCGATTATTACCATTTACCTCGAAAAACAAATCCAACAGCAGCTTATTTAAAGCGTATCCCATTTATTAGAGGAATTGTGGCAATAATTGAGGCCAGCGCTAATGGATCAAAACATTTAAACTTTTCCACTGAAAGATACGATGTAGATCCAAACGAGGACCATTTACTCAAAGAACAGGAAACCTCAAAACTGGCTATGTATCTTGGGGTTGCGACCATTGGTGTCATTTCTTTCTTATTTGGAAAATTTATTTTCACTTTGATTCCTGTTTTTCTTGCAGCTCTAACCAAACCTGTTTTCCCTGGGCATATAGCTCAAGTTCTGGTTGAAGGTTTTTTTAAGCTTATATTGCTCCTT
>CAURFY010000052.1:0-11020 GCA_963524115.1 uncultured Bacillus sp. | reverse complement strand
GAGTAGGCTTCTTTCTTTATCTTTAGGAATACAGCTTATCTAATAGAAATATGAATATAGAGGGTGACAGCTATATAAGAAAGGAGAGGAGAGAAATCATCAATTGGAAGGTTCGGTTTAGTAATGGGAGTTGGGTTATTGCACTATTATCGCAAACCATACTGATTGTGCAGATGTTGTTAACCGGATTACATTCATTAGGAGTAACGGAATTTCAATTGACAGATGATTTTAAAAACGATGTCCTTTCCATTGCCAATACGATTTTTGCGTTTTTTTCTTTTATTGGCATTATTCAGGATCCAACAACAAAAGGATATAGTGATAGTGCTCATGCTCTGACCTATGAAAAACCAAAATAATATGGATATTAGTCGAAATAGGTCAAAGGCTGATGATTTGTAGTCATCAGCCTTATTTTTAATAATTAAGAATTGAATGTATTTTTTAAAATGTATCTAAATTTCGACAATTTACCGAAATATTTGTGATTGTTCCTTAAAATATTTTTGTCGAATAGCAAAAAATGCTTTTACAAATATTTGGGATTGAATTTATAATTTAAGACAGGGTCAAGATTAGTTCAGTTAATACAACTCACACAATATGCTCCGAAACAGATTTTAAAAAAAACATCCCTTCCTGGTTTCATCACTTCAGATAAAATCCATTAAGTCAGACATAATAATAACTTCCAATTGGAAATTATTTCAACAAACGAAGATCCTAAATCAAAAAAACATAACTTCCGAATTTACAACAAACTCCATGATTAACTTATTCTTGAATAATATAAAAGTCCAAAGAGTCTATACCACTGTGTATTGGGGTCTACTTTAATATGACCGAGGATGAAAGCGCTTTAACATAAGGCGCGTCGATAAAGGAGGTGAGGTTGATGTGAGTAAGTACATAAAAGGAACCCTTGGACTATAAGTTTTGTGGACCGAAGCCCAAGGGTTTTTAAGTTGGGGTGTACCAACTTATAGTTAGTATACCCCTTTTTAAAAATGAATGGAATGATTGCTTTGCTGGAAAGGGGAAAAAATAATGATTTTTGAAAAGTATGTAATTAATCCAAAAACTGTATTGATAACGGCTGAGTTTGATCAAAAAGGACATTTGTATTCAAGAGTAATTGAAGGTGAAAAAACATTCATCGTGACCATGCATCCGAAAACCTTAATCGATAATAGCCTCCGTTATTATTGCTCCAGTATAAAAGGTGCCTTGGAGGGATCCCGATCTATTTTAGGTAACGTCAGCATGCAGCCCATTATGATTAATACTCAACTTGATATATGCTGGTTTCCTTGTTTTTCTCCAGAAAGAAATGATTGTGTGTGGTTTTCGCTTACACATGTTATAAATTCTGAAAAAATAAGCCTAAAACAGACAACCGTAAACTTGAATTTTGGCCACAACATCATCCTTGATATGAAAAGGGAAAGATTTGAAAATAAGCGGCAAAGAGCATCACAGTTAAGATATATTAGTTTACAAAGAACGAAACAACCAGCAATATTTTACCTTGAGCCTAAAAAAGGCATTCAATTAATAAAGGAACAAGGAAACCCAAATTATAATATCACATTTTATAAAATGGAATAACTAATCAACCGTTATAAATTTCCATTATATTAGAGTTCTTGGATATTAGGGTCAACTACACCAACTGAGGTGAAGCATTTCAGTTGTGATAGTGTTAATTATAAAATTGTGAAGGATTCCAGTTAATTTACATATACTTGTGTTCTTCCCTGTTACTTCAATGCTAACATATAGTTTGTAAGATTAGGAAAATTGCCCCAAATTACTAAGGTGGAACACCCATTGTCTTGGTATAATAATGTTAGAGTGGTAGAGCATCTTGTGATTTTTATAAGTGAGAGATCTTATAGAATCAAAAACTTCATATTTTAGTGAGGTGGGGCTTTTTAGTGAACAATAATAAGGCAGACAATTCAAGATTTCTGTTATATCTAATTGTTTTGTTGGCTGTTATCTATATCGCTGTTATCTACATAATTTTCGACCCAACAGGATTACCGTACATGGAATCAAAAATAAATATGAATGGTGTTTCATTCCAAACTTGGAGATATTTTTTCTTTGCCCACATTTTTGTTGGTATTATTTCTCTTGTTTCTGGTCCGTTTTTAATACTAAACAGGAATCCGAAGACAGGAAAATGCCATAGGAATTTAGGTATTTTTTATACGGCTACAATTTTTATTAACACACTAATTGTTCCGTATTTAGCAATTTATGCTACAGGGGGAGTTCCGACAGGGATCGCTTTCCTTGTCCTTGATGCAGCGTGGCTTTTAACAACTTGGTTTGGAGTTTGGAGAATAATTCAAAAGAAATATCAATTGCACCGAGAGTGGATGCTCAGAAGTTATACCTTAACGATGGTTTTCGTAACATTTCGGATATTGGTAACCCTCATTTCGATGATATTTCAGGCTTCTGATAAAGTAGCATTTCCAATAAGTATTTCACTGTCAATCCTTTTGAACTTAGTTATAGGGGAAATCTTTATCCGTAAAAATCGTCATAAAATTCATAACTTAAACAATGCCTCAGCATAAAAAACAGTGTGGCAAATATGAAAAAACCCAGTCAAATGACCGGGTTTTTTCTATTTTTACGGGGGTGTGTTTTAGCCTGTCTTTATCTTAATAGATAAATATTAATAATCTATTAACAAATGATTAATATTTGTTAAAATATTATTTTGAAAAAATGATAGTTTCAAATCTCTTAAAAGTTTGTTCATAATTTTTCAATAAAATAGCTGTATGTTAAATAGAGAAAACATTATCTGGAAAACGGATGTCGCGTTTATACAATGTGTAATGGAGGTAATAAAAATGAAATCACATATACTTCGAAAGAATCTATTTATATTAATATTTTTTATACTGAACTTATCTTGGTTGTTTATAGGGAGAGGAAACAAGTTAATAGATGACGGCGGCAACAATATTTTAACGGTTATTGCATATCTAGTGACACTAATTTGGATGATATATTCCTATAAAATTATAAAAGGTCAAAGAAAGTTTTTTTGGCTGCTTTTTGCAATGGGGACCTGCTTTCTGTTTATTTCCCAACTTTTCTCAATGTATCACCAGTTCCAATTTGGTAGAATACCTGTTAATTCTGTAGAAGACATCATTCGCTTAATTGGTTATCTATTTTTCTTTAGCGGCTTGTTATACCAAATGAAAGTCTTAAAAAACACACTTCCAATGCTTCGGTTTCTTTTAAACATAATGATCGTCATTACGGCAGTGTTTAGTGTAAGTTGGTATTTTATCGTTAATCCTATTTTGGTTGGAAATGGGGATGTAACCCAAATTGGGTTTTTTATTTCATCCATTTATCATGTTTTAAATATTAGTTTATTGTTTGCGACTGTATGCCTCATTTTTATTACGCAGAGGAATCAAAATAAAGTGGATTTATACTTAATTGCAGTTGGATTTCTTATCCAAGTTGTAGGGGACTTTATCCATATTAATCATGTCAAACATGTCGGAAATTGGATTGTTCTTTTATGGCCCATGTCAATCTTATTAATGGGGCTTGGTTCTATTTATTCAGCAGAGTTTCAATGGAATCAAAACAAAGAGGATGAAGAACTCGACTATAAAAAATATCATCTATCATTTGTTAGTGCGGGCATCCTCTTTGTGTTCACTTTTTTTAACCAGCTTAATGAAACAAATATCTTGCAGAAAGGGTTACATATTACCGTTTTGTTGCTTTTACTTCAGCAAGTGATTACCACGGTTGAAAACAAACAGGTATTTAAAAAGCTTAAATTGCTTGCCTCTTCAGATGGGAATTTTCGGAAAACCAATAATGGGAAAGAAAAACAGGATAGTGAGATGGCAAGATTGCTTAAAAAAATAGAAAAATTAGCCCATTTCGATCCATTAACTGAACTGCCAAATCGCACCTTTTTTCAAAAGTGTATGGAACAGGAGCTAAAAGCGGCAGAGAAAAATAAAACAAATCTTTCTCTCATGTATATTGATATGGATCGTTTTAAATACGTGAATGACAGCTTAGGGCATGACAGTGGGGATTTTTTATTAAAAAAAGTGGCTAGTAGATTAAAAGACACTGTCGATGAAACGTCCATAGTAGCAAGAATCGGAGGAGATGAGTTTGCGATTATTCTACTTGAATCCGACAAGAATATTCTAGAAGATTTTGCAAATAAAATCTTACAGTTATTCGAAAAATCGTTTAACATTAATGGGCATGAACTTTACACTACTCCAAGCATTGGGATTAGCATCTTCCCTCGTGGTGGCCGAAATACAAAAGATTTATTAAAAAGTGCTGATGCGGCAATGTATTTAGCTAAAGAAGAGGGGAAAAATAAATATAAATTTTTCGATCCAAGTTTAAATGAGATGATGTTGAAAAAAATGGATTTAGAATCAAGGTTAAGAAGGGGATTAGAGGATCACCATCTCATCTTACATTATCAACCGCAAGTAGATTTAAGGACAGAAAAAATTATTGGATTAGAGGCATTAATAAGATGGAATGATCCAGAACTAGGGATGATTTCACCGGTAGATTTTATCCCTCTAGCCGAAGAAACCGGTTTAATCGAACCCCTCGGGATGTGGGTGATCAGAACCGCCTGTCTCCAGCTCAAAAAATGGCAAGAAATTGGTTTGACGGATGTCTCCATCTCAGTGAATGTATCAATCCGGCAATTTCAAAATCCTAATTTTGTAAAAGAAGTGGAAAATATCCTGAATGAAACAAAATTAAATCCACAATTTTTGAAAATAGAAATAACGGAAAGTATTTTACAAAATATAAATAAGACTTTAAGAATACTAAATGATTTAAGGGAAATTGGGATTCAAATTGCGATTGATGATTTTGGAACAGGTTACTCATCTTTAAGCTATTTGAAAAACCTACCTGTGAATTGTTTGAAAATCGATAAAGCCTTTATTGATGAATTATCCGAAAATCCTGATGGGCCAATTGTTAAAACGATTATTGATATGGGGCGAAACATGAATTTTACGGTAATCGCCGAAGGAGTAGAGTCACAAGAACATGTCGACTTTTTAAGGAAAAATAATTGTTTCGTCGGCCAAGGGTTTTTATTTAGCAAACCACTTCCTGCTTCTGCACTAGAGCACTTTATGCAGAAAAAAATGATACGAATTTCCTGAGCAAAAAACTTGGTTTGAACAAACCGAGTTTTTTGGTTTTTGTCAGCTTATTCAGTTTTTTCATAAAACTCAGTTGACTTATCGGATAAATATAGTTAATATAAAAACAATCTTTCTTTTAATTCAAGTTTAATAGGTAGGTTAAGTTATGTATTGCAAATTAATAATATATGCCGATCAGAAAAACTGAAGGCTGTTATCTTTGTGAAAAAAGATAGCAGTCTCCAGTTTTTTTTATAAAAAAGGCTGTGTTAAAGCTCAATGTTGATTGGAGTGGAAGACGCGAAGACTCCTGCGGGAGCAGCGGGACAGGTGAGACCCCGCAGGCGCTTAGCGCCGAGGAGGCTCACCGCCCGCCCCTAAGGTGCGCGAAGCGCCTGGAACGGAAATCAACATTCTTGTTTAACAGAGCCATAAAAAAAAGGGGGATAACAAAATGAAGAATGGAAAAGGTCTTTTATGGAAGCTGGTCTTGGTCTTAGCGGTGGCAATAGTGGCACTCGCTGGCTGCAGTTCATCACAAGAAACTAGCAAAAAGGTTGATCAAAAATCTAGTGAAAGAGCAGAAAGTAAGGCGAGCAAAAAGCTAACCAAGAAAGATCCAGTTGAGATTTTAAACGTTTCTTATGATCCAACCAGGGAGCTGTACCAAGAATTCAACGCAGAATTTGCGAAGAATTGGGAACAAAAAACAGGTCAACCCTTAACCATCCAACAATCTCATGGGGGTTCTGGGAAACAGGCTAGAGCAGTCATTGATGGTTTAGAAGCGGATGTTGTTACATTAGCGTTAGCCAATGACATTGATGAAATAGCTTCATTTAATGGATTGATTTCTAAGGATTGGCAAAAGCGTTTAGAAAATGATTCGACACCGTATACTTCAACCATTGTGTTTTTAGTCAGAAAAGGAAATCCAAAAAACATTAAAGATTGGAACGACTTAGCCAAAGACGGCGTATCTGTCATCACACCAAATCCAAAAACTTCTGGTGGCGCAAGATGGAATTACTTAGCTGCCTGGGCGTATGCAGATAAAAAATACAACGGTGACGAGAAGAAAGTGAAGGGCTTTGTTGGTAAAATATACAAAAATGTTGAAGTGCTAGATTCTGGAGCACGTGGTTCAACAACCACCTTTGTTGAAAGAGGGATTGGAGATGTCCTGATTGCTTGGGAAAATGAAGCCTATTTAACTCAAAACGAATTAGGCAAAGACAAATTCGAGATTGTGAATCCTTCGTTAAGTATATTAGCTGAACCGCCGGTTGCAGTAGTTGATAAAGTAGTAGATAAAAAAGGAACTCGAGCAGTGGCTGAAGCCTATCTAAAATACCTTTATGCCGACAAAGGGCAAGAAATTGCAGCTGAAAACTACTATCGCCCACGGAACAAGGAAGTTCTAAAAAAATATCAAGACCAGTTTCCTAAAATCAACCTAGTAAATATTAAAGATTCATTTGGCGGCTGGAAAAAAGCACAAGAAAAACATTTCCAAGATGGTGGAACGTTTGATCAGATTTACCAACCCCAATAGAATATGGTGACTCGAGGCTGAGTTATAAGGGAAGGACCTGCAACATAAGGATATAGCCAAAATCTTGTGTTGTAGGAATCTAATCCTTTATCAATCAACTTACAATCGGGCCTTTAGAGGTGGAAAAATGAATAAGAAATACAAATTAAAATCGTATAGTATCTTACCAGGATTTGGACTGTCGCTCGGATTTACGATGTTCTATAGTAGCATTCTAGTGATCCTACCATTATCGATGATCTTTTTAAATACCTTTACGTTGGAATGGTCGAAAATTTGGAGTACCATTTCTGATCCGAGAGTAGTAGCTTCATATAAATTAAGCTTTGGAGCCTCTTTAGCCGCAGCACTTATTAATGTGGTATTTGGAGTGCTAATCGCCTGGGTGCTTGTTCGTTATTCTTTTCCTGGAAAAAAAATCGTCGATGGCTTAGTCGATTTGCCTTTTGCGTTACCTACTGCAGTTGCAGGGATTGCCTTAACCACACTATATACTCCTAACGGTTGGATCGGTCAGTTTTTAGGTTTTAAGGTTGCCTACACTTCTTTAGGTGTTACGGTTGCCCTAACATTTATTGGATTGCCGTTTGTGGTTCGAATGGTGCAACCTGTTTTGCAAAACTTGGAAAAAGAAGTGGAAGAAGCGTCATCTAGTTTGGGAGCCAACCGGCTTCAAACCTTTACAAAGTTAATCATTCCGGAGTTATTGCCTGCAACTCTGACTGGTTTTGCCCTTGCCTTTGCACGGGCAATTGGGGAATACGGTTCCGTTGTATTTATTTCAGGAAATATGCCGATGAAAACAGAGATTACCCCATTGTTAATTATGACAAAACTAGAACAATATGATTATGCAGGGGCAACAGCGATTGCAGCAGTAATGCTAATCTTTTCTTTTGTTCTATTGTTAACAATCAATTTATTTCAATGGTGGATAAACAAACGTTATGCAAATTATTAAGGAGGTGGTAGGGAATGGCAGGACATATTCCACTTCAACATTCGACTGCACCAAAGCTTAGCTCGAAGGTGACAACTGAACCAAGGTTTGTTCGCTGGTTTTTGATTTTGATAGCGATTGGCTTCTTGGGAATATTTTTATTTTTACCATTGATTGCAATTTTTGTGAAGGCATTTGAGAAGGGATTTGAAGTGTACATTGCTTCAATCACTCAACCGGATGCCCTATCTGCTATCCGGTTAACCTTTTTGGTGGTTCTTATATCTGTACCGGTTAATACCCTGTTTGGGATTGCGGCAGCCTGGGCGATTACAAAGTTCCAATTTAAAGGGAAAAGTATATTAATCACAATCATCGATCTTCCTTTTGCGGTATCACCCGTTATTGCTGGATTGGTCTTCATTTTATTATTCAGCTCTCATGGATTATTTGGCTCATGGCTTTTTGATCATAATATTAAAATTGTGTTTGCCTTGCCGGGAATTGTGCTTGCAACCATTTTTGTAACATTACCATTCGTGGCTAGGGAGCTTATTCCGCTTATGCAAACACTAGGGTCCTCAGAGGAAGAAGCCTCAATTACATTGGGTGCCAGTGGTTGGAAAACATTTTTCTATGTCACCCTACCCAATATGAAATGGGGTTTGTTATATGGAATGATTCTCTGTAATGCCCGGGCAGTTGGGGAGTTTGGGGCGGTATCTGTTGTCTCAGGTCATATACGAGGCATGACTAATACGATGCCGTTACACATTGAAATTTTATATAATGAATATCAATTTTCAGCTGCCTTTGCTGTCGCCTCGTTAATGTCAATTTTGGCTATTATTACGCTACTGGTAAAAAGCTATATTGAGTGGAAGGCGAAGCTGCCAATAAAAAGGTAATTTTTAGGGGAAGTAGGGTATTACAAATGAGTATACAAATCAATCATATTTCAAAATCCTTTGGGTCATATAAAGCATAAGATCAAATCAAGTTAAAAATTGAAACAGGTTAGTTAGTCGCCCTTTTAGGTCAATCAGGTGCAGGAAAAACGTCTTTATTAAGAATCATTGCCGGATTGGAGATGGCAGATCAAGGGAGTATCTTTTTTGACGATGAGGATATTACCACAATAAATACAAAAGAAAGAAATGTAGGTTTTGTTTTTCAGCACTATGCCTTATTTCGGCACATGAATGTATTTGAAAATATTGCCTACGGCCTAAAAGTTCGCCCACGGAACGAACGTCCATCAAAAAAGGAGATAAAAGAAAAAGTGGAAGAGCTTCTTAAATTGGTTAAATTGGAAGCATTTGCGGACCGGTTTCCAGCCCAGCTTTCCGGAGGACAACGACAAAGGGTCGCCCTTGCCCGAGCTTTGGCTGTAAAACCTAAAGTCCTCTTATTAGACGAACCATTTGGGGCGTTAGACGCCAAGGTAAGAAAAGATCTCCGCAGATGGTTACGGAAACTTCATGATGATTATCAAATCACCAGTATTTTTGTCACGCATGACCAAGAAGAAGCCTTAGATGTGGCTGACAGAATTGTTGTCATGAATGAAGGAAAGATAGAACAAGTTGGAACCCCTGAACAAGTGTATGATCATCCAAACAATCCATTTGTATACGATTTTCTTGGGAACGTGAACATCTTTCCAGGACGTTTGCATCAAGGGACGTTGAGTGATGGTTACTTTGAAATTGATACCCCCGAGTTCCTAGAAACTGAGAACACACATGCACTAGGTTTTGTAAGACCCCACGATATTCATATTGAGCGTGAAGATTCCTCAAAGGAAGCAGTCGAAGCAAAGATTATCCATCTTCATGTGGTCGGGCCTGTTGTTCGGATTGAACTTAAAAGGACGGATGCTGAAGAGTTCCTTGAAGCGGAAATCTCGAAGGATCGATATCGAACCTTAAATTTAAAAACAAAGGATAAAGTATATATTAAACCGAAACAATTAAAGGTTTTTATCCCGCAAGATTACTCCATTTAGACCATGGAGTTTTTTTCGTCTTCCGTCATAAGAACTCTTTTGTCCTTATACGATCGAAAAAATTGAGATTAAACAGAATAGTTAGTTAAGCCTAATTTTATCCTGGATCATGCTTGTCTATCGACTTTCTTATCGGTTCTCTTTGTTAATTTAGATTTTATCATATCAACACCAAGTAGAAGGAGAGGAAAGATTAGGCCGAATATAAGTGCGATAGGTGTCCATGCCTCAGAAATGAAAGCATGGTAATAAATGATATTTGGAAAAAAACTAATTGAAATAACAAGGACGATTATTCCTAAAGGTAGGGTTAATAGGTTATAATTCTTCAATTCAAGGGTTTGAGCCAAACTCAATACCATAGCATAAAAGGTAATCGTGGTTTTCAAGAAAAGGGTAATAAAAATAAAAGCACCAGAAATAATTTCAATTCTCTGGATGAAATTACCAATATCAATTCTTTGAGCTAAGACATATGGTGGGAAATTTAATCTCGCGGTTACTTCAGGTCCAAGGACAAGTAAAGATAATGAGGTAGTTAGAATTAAGAGAATCCCCCCAAATAGAGAAGATATAAGTAAACTTTTTCCGACTTTTTCAGGGACGTCCACATAGGGGGCAATCATAAGAAAAATGACTAAACTCAAATATGGCATACCTAATATATGATAGGTCCCCCTTATGATCGGATTCAGCCCGTGCTCAAAAATAGGGGTAATATTTTTCAGTTCTACTTGAGGTAGAAGGAATCCAATTAGTAATAAAAGGAAAAGTAAAACATATGGGAAAAGCATTTCGGAAGTTCGCGAGAATGTTTCAAGACCTAATCTTACCCCCATAATAATGATTAGCAAAAACAGTATTTCAATGGCTTGTATCGGTGTTTCCGTCAAGACATGAGTGATTAAAAAATCTCCTGTTACCCGAAGAAAAAGGGTAGTAAGCAGTAAAAAAAATAAAGAAAAGAGAAATGAAACAGTTTTGCCAGTCCATCTACCTAATATAATTTCGCTGTATTGAGCCACTGTCAAATTTGGATATCTTCTAGCAAGAATACCATATAGCCAAACAAGGATCAGGCCACAACCAAGGCTGAAAATGGCCGTAATCCAACCATCCTGTTTTGACACTTTTGCTACTTGAGATGGAACGGTCAAGAAAGAGACACCTATAGTAAAATTAAATATTAAAACTGAAACCTGGATATTGGATATCTTTCCATTTTCTAGCATCCATAATCCTCCTGATTTATGATAGCATACTATCCAACCAATGATTAATGGGTACAAAAATCATCATGAGCCAGTCGATTGGAT
>CAURFY010000051.1:0-11072 GCA_963524115.1 uncultured Bacillus sp. | reverse complement strand
TTGTTTACTCATCTTCTTCCTCCTCATCCTCGTATACATACTTGACTTTCTTTCCCTTGTATTCAATTAAGAAATTTTTTAATAGACTTGCGAACCGAGAAGCGCCAACAATATCACGTTCTAGCGTTGCGTCTTCTGGACATTCATAGAGTGGGTAAGTGCTAATTCGTTCTTTATCATTGATATATAGTGTTTCATGACTAGCTCCATCAGAGTTGAAGCCAGTCACAACTTTCACTATTACTACTTCGCTCATGCGATAACCTCGCAATCCACCGGTATATAACGGTGATTATCATCAATCTCCACTCTTAGCTGTTTATCATGCTCGGAAACAATTAGGCTAATTACTTGTGTATCGATATCAATAAGTTTTGTAACAGCCTCAGCGTTATCTACGAAGATAGGAGCTTTAAATCCGTAATGATCGGATAAAGTTTGTATAATGTCTAACCCAATATTTATTTTTGCTGCATTATTAAGCCCTGAGCTATACGGTATGCCGTTAAATGTTGCTTCGCATACTTCTGTTAAACCACCATTAATTTGTTGCTCAAACAGCTTAAAACGAGCGTATTTAAAGCGACTATTAATCTTTGCCTCGAGTAAATTTACTTTGGTCCGGATATACTCCTCAGTTAAGTAAAGTTCTTGTTCAAGTTTTTCAAATTCAGATGCAAGCTCTTTTTGCTGATCCTTAAGATTTGAAATTCTATTTTCTGACTGATAAGCAAGAGCAAACTTGCCGATATCCTTTTGAAGCTCATCACGTTTTGTTTTTAAAGAAATAATCTCTGATTGAATATCTTGGATGGATTGTTCAGTCATATTCCTTAAATCGAAAATTTCTTGATTGATATTCTGTTTTTCTTGTAACTTAGCAACATATAGAGGATTTTCAGTAATATCAATGATGTTGGCTTCCAGCTGCACTAATTGTTCTTGAAGCTTGTCTAATGCAACTTTTTTCTCTGAAATTTGACCGTTAAGTTTTTCATATTCGGTTGAAAGTTTTTCATTGTTTTGAATAAACTCCTGCTTGCGCTCTGCCCCCTGTTTTCCTTTCTCATTAATTCCTTCAAGCTTTTTAGCTTTGTTTAAATTGAATTGCGCAAGTGCCTTATCTCGCGCTTCCTGTACTTGATGTTCAGGAAGCGATTGACCACAGGCTGGACATTCACAGGTATCGTTATGAACGAATTCCTTACTACTTACTTCAGTCCATTCCTGACGCAACTGGACTAGATTACTTTCGATATTTTTTATATTGTCATCGTTGTATCGCTTATTATTTTTTACTTGATCAAGTTTGGACGAAAGTAGTGAAATATTAGACTGTTCCTCTTGGGCTTTAGCTTTCTTCTGATAAACAAGTTCCTTCGTTTCTGAATCATGATCACGTTTAATGTTGATGAGCTCCATTTCAATTTCTTGGATAGCTCTTTGCTTTTCGGTAATGGTATTTCCGTTCTTGATGCTAATTATCTGATGCATTTTCACATCAATTTCAGAGTTTAATTGATTTATTTTATCCTCTAACTCTGTCTTATCCAGACCGTCTATTTGTGGTAAATTACGCTGTATCTCATCAATCCGAACTGGAATTTTTTCTAATTCTTCATTAATTTTTTTACGACGCTCAGCAATGATTTTGCGATGATTTTCGATAGTTCGCCCTTGTAAAATGGATGGTAGGTTTGATAACGATTTATTGCTTTCAATTACTTCTTCATCCGAAATGTCACCGTAGATTTCAAGTAGGGTCTTACGGCGGTCCTGCCATTTAACTTGTTCACTAAAGAAAGATGGGCTGGTTAATAACTTAAATATGTCTTCTTTAACGATTGAATCGATAAGTGCCCTATAATCTTTTAATTTTGTTGGAACACCATCGACGAAATAATCTGTTGTATGTCCAGTGAACTCAGAAGTTGCTGATCCGCGCTTCTGGGTCCATTTTTCCGAGTAAACTTTTCTTAAAGTGATGGTCCTTCCTTCTAGGATAAAGACACCTTCAACTTCGTGTTCAAGCATATGAAGTTCATTTCCCTTTTGATCTAGCGTCTTTACCGCAAAGTCTTTCTTATTGTTAGAGTCCTTATCAAACAATAGATAAACGAAAGCATCAAAATGGGTAGTTTTCCCTGTTTCGTTATCACCGAAAAGTTTTGCATTTTCACCTCTAATATCCAATACGGATTCGCGAACACCTTTAAAATTTTTCAACGACAAACTGAGCAGCCTTAATTGCTTTGACAATGTAAATCACCCTTTTTAATTTTTTCTAGTTCCTTTCGAACCACTTCAAGTTCTGGGAAAAAATCTTTAAAAATAAGATTTTGACCATTTTTAAAGCTATCTGAGTAATGGTCTGGATATTTAGCTAATGCTCTTTGATGAAGGAGAATCCGCAGCTCTAAATGATTCTATGCAGTTTCTAACGAATGGAATTTTTCTTGCATAAAGCTTCTCCCTTTCGATAAAATAGAAGTAATCAAATTTTTGTTTTACGATTGACTCGTGCTACCAACACGGGTCTTTTATTTTTCTATTATCATTTCACCTGAAGCGACATCTCTTAAATCGTCATAGCCACATAAGGGGCAACATACATCAGATTGATCTTCTAAAGCTTGTTCGATTGCAAAAGTAAGCACACAGTCAAGGCATTCATAAACATGAAATAGTTTCTTCACAATTCTCACCTCCTCTCATTCCATAAATCCTGTAACCCATGCAACTGATAACCCGATGAACAATAAAGTGAAAATTATTAACAACATCACGATGTATCCCATCACACTGGTACCTCAATCCCCTTTGCCTTTGCTAATAATCCGACTAGTATGTAGTAAAATTTATCAAGCACGTTCATTCGGACCATAACATCAACTCCGTTAATCTTCTTTTTAAGAGTTGATTCAGCATAAAGTTTTCCTGTTTTTTCATAATGTTCAGCATTAATTTTTCTACGCTCATTCTCTACTCTTGCCTTTACATCAATTCCATGCTGGGCCTTTAATATTTTATAAACTCCGTTATAGACATCATCATGCCCCAGTCTAGTGTAGCGAGCGTATTCGTTAACCGTATCAACTACCTTGGAGTGATTTGGGATGGTTGTCATACTAGTAGTTATCGTGCTTACACTGTCCTCCAGAGCTTTTACCTTTTTGTCCATCTCGACCATTTGGTTTACTGCGATCTGTAGGACTTCTAGTTGAGATTTTGGTTTTTGACGAAAACGTTTTTCAACTTCAATGAAGTATTTTCTGATGATACGACCCATTTCGCTGTTTTCGACCATAGCAATTTCCTTACCAGTATCAAGTGTGAACATATAATCTTTTCGCTTAGTTGCTCCTGTTTCTCGTTTGATAATTGTGTCAAACGAGAAAAAATCTTCATTTTCAGCAAATCCAAAATTATCAATTCTCCGCTTTATCCAATTTGCAAATTCTTGTTTACTTACTAACTTTTCGTGTAGCTCCCTAGCATCAACAAACTTTTCTCCATCTTCGTTTTCATAAACTGGCAACATTTCATCAGCGATGACTTTTAAATTACTCATTGGCATCTTCCTCCGGTAGAATAATTAAATGGCTTCCTTTTCGATCCTGAACTTATCAGCTACAAACGCTATCAACTGAGAATTTGTTGGTTTAGAATCACTAAAATTTGTTGCATAAATAAAATGTTTATTATGTTGTCCCCATGATGTTTCAATGGCGAATCTAATTGCTCGTTCAACCTTACTTGGTGTTGTGTTAAACTTCTGCGCAATTTTAGGATACAAACGACAAGTTATTCTGTTTAGCAAATTGAAATCTGAGTATACTAACTTAATCGCTTCTCTTAAAAATAAATACCCTTTAAGATTCGGCTGTATTTTTAATTCACGAAGCAAATTTGATATTTTCCCATCTAACCCATCTAATGAATGGTCATATATGTTCACTTGATTTTGATTAGATTCACCTGTAATTTTTTCTAACAACTCATTTTGTCGCTTAGATATGAGTTTCATTTCAGATAATTCTTCTTTTAATGAATGCAGTTCTTTTAAAAGCATTGAGCCTACGGTACTTTCCATTGCCAACCCTCCAAATTAGTTAACTTTTTATCTATGATAAAAGCCCTGTTCTGTCATCAAATTTTGCGGTATTCGTCAAAAAATAACGGGCACCAAGCCCTAATCTGTCGTCAAAAACTGCAATAGTGGTAAAAAAAGTTGAGGCTAAGCCTCATTATTCAATGCCTTTCCATTCCTTATAACCATCAATAATTTCTTGCTTTACTTCTTTCCAGGAACGTTCTGTTTCTAAATCATCAGTTTCAAAAGTGATGTAGTCGAAATATGAATGTGTGGTACTTCCTTCCATGTTGTGAGATAGAAGTAAATATGGTTGGCTGCTGTATGATCGTTTTGCTTTCCAAATATCATAGGTTATTGCTCCTGGTGAAAATATAAAACTATCTTTACAGTTACTTTCGCGAATGTGTTTAGAAACAAAAGTTTTTGAATGGCCAGTTAGATATACAAAGAAATCAATCGCTTTTTTTCGGGAAAGTGGTTTTTTCAATTCTCGTTCTTCTTTTTTAACCGCGGCTGGAACATGATCAGCAGGAAGAAGCTCAATTTCATCATGTTTGATAAAGGTAATATTTTTCTTGAATGAATCATAGCGTTGTGAATCTTCATAATATTTAAACGAATCAAACGGTTTTAATCCCTGGTAAGCAAAAACACCATCATTACTAGTTGAATAAATAGTCCAAACACGACCTTTATACAGAACAACTTTGTCAATAAAATCTACTGTTACTTTCATTTCGTAATCCTCCCTTCATATCAAATCGTGTAGTGAACATGATCGATTTCACGGATTAATGTTTTTATATCCTCAGCTGCCTCCTCTTTCGTGAAATCCTGGTCATCCGTCAAACTTTGAAGTATTTTAAGCAGTGACAAGCGAATTTCAGTAATCTTAACTACTTCAGAAAGTCCGATCAACGTGTATCCCCCTTTCATCACCTATATGGTTGCTCACTCAACCATTGGAGTAAAAATTTCTTAGTTGCATCAGCTGGAAAGAGCCATTTCTTGCCGATCTTATGTTTAGGAAAACGGGGATCGAAGAAGAAATAATCTTGTATTGTATTCCATGAAATGCAGGTCCTCCGCAAAAGCTCATTACGATCCCAAAACACCAAATCTCTTTCAACGTCCTTCAGCATTTCTTCAATTTTTTCTAACGCCAGTTGTTTAACTTCTTGTTCATCGATTTGGACGTTTAGCAACATTTATTCCTCCTTTCATTTATCTAGATGTCGATGGGTAAACTAAATTGAATTTAGGTATTTGCCATTTTGGCAATTTCATCATCAAAAAAAAGTTGTTCAATTGGTACTTTTAATATTTGCGCTACAACCGCCAATTTTTCGGCGGGAAATTTGATCCTTCCTGTCTCAAGGTAGTAATAGCCATTAGGGCTATCATATCCTGTAAGTTCAGACATTTTTTCTAAAGAAATGTTTGCTTCTTTACGTAAAATCTTAATTTTTTCTATATCAACCTTAATATTTTTCAAACCATCACCGCCTCTCAAATTTGCCAATTTGGTAATTTATATTATTATAATATGTTACCAAATTGGCAAAGTCAATACTTTATTTACCGATTTGGCAAATTTATTTTTTACCAATATGGTAAGTGATAAAATAAATGAAAGTACATAATAGAAAAGGTGTATGAAATGAGTGTTTTGGGGAAACGCCTGAAATTCCTTAGGGAAAAAAATAATTATTCTCAGAAGAGGGTCGCAGATTCAATCGGTATTTCTAATGTTCAGCTTTCAAGATATGAATCCGGTGATAGAAATCCAGATCCAGAATTAATTTCTAAATTCGCTGATTACTTTGATGTAACAACTGATTACTTGCATGGTAGAACTAATGAACCAAATGGATCATCTAACCAAAAAGAAATAAGTAAATATAGCAAAGATGATCATTATGACTCCTTAGATGAAATAAATAAGTTAATAAAAGAATATGGCATCGAACAGTTTGGATTTTTTGACATCGAAAAGTGGAAGAACTTAACTCCAGAAGATGTAGAGGATATCCGTAAGCACTTTGAATATGTAGCTCATAAAGCAAAAGAGCGCAACGAGGAGAAAGAATAGGACACCCGGAACATTTACTTTGTTTTAGGTGTCTTATTTTTGTTATAAGAATAATTATATGAATGTTGGGGTGAAGACTTGAAAGAGAAGAAAGTAAAAACAAGTGGTTTTTTTAAGAGTTGTTTAGGATGCTTAGGTTTTATTATTATCATTGGAATTATTATTGGGGCATGCAATGATGGAGATAACGAAAAGAAAGATAAAAAAACAAGTATACCTAAAACCGCCGAGGTAAAAACAGAAACAAAACATAAAGCAGAAGAAGTTGCCACTTTGCCGGATGACATTAAGAAAATTGCTACTTCAGACAAAACAGAAACAGAAAAATTCGATGAAGTTACTGTTAAAGCTAGAAATTACAAGCCAACTTCAGATGAATTAAATGAGTTTGAGAATTACATAGTAAATGAGTATAAAAACGGCACATATCTGATCGATATAAAAAATCATGAATATATGTTAACTAATATTTTCAAAGCAACTGTTGTTGAAAGACAACACGATGATAAAGATCAGCAGCCGATAGACAATTTTGCTTTTGATTTTCTGCAGAATACCAAATATACCTATCGTGGTGTGGATGCAGTTGATAGCGAAGCTGTTAAATCAAATGAGGAACAAATGAATAAGGCCTTATCTAAAATGAAATAAATAAATATTATTTAAACAAAAAAGGATGGAAATTAGAGAGGGATCAGAGATATGAGCAGAACGGTACTTTTTTTCAATTGTTTTATTACTTATAACGGGAAAAACACCAAACTACCTTTTGAGAGATTTTTAGACAAAGTACGATTATTAGATGAAGACAAAAGATTTAGAAACATAACAAAGAATGGTGCGCAATCAATGTTAGGGATGGTTGCTCCCAACCAAAAAAAGAATCCTAGATATAGAAAAGTTACAATTGGTAAATATAGAGATAATAAACCTTATGAAGGACAAAAAGGGACTGACATAGCAACACTGATAAAAAATGATGTGATCGAGTTAACCTCAATATTATTTGTACCAGACTCCTATTTAGCTTGTGTTGAATATAATCATCACGGTCCAAGAATAAATAATATTGAAGCATATCTATCCTCTTTCTTGCCCTACTCAGAGGAACACAAATGGAAAGTGGAAATGCTGCCGATCCAAACGACATTAGGTTTTGCAGACATAAAGGCGTCAAATGATATCAGAAATATTGAATTTAACTTGAATTTAAGAAGTAAGACAAGAAACCAATTCGATAATAAAAAGGATAAAACAATTCTTGAAGACCTTTTCAGTAAAGTAACCCACGCAAAAGATGATTTTGGTGCTAATACTTCAAAAATAACTTTTGGCAATGGACATAAACGTAAAAAAGAAGAAATAATCCAAGCTAATAAATTAATTGAACTTATTGAATTAATTGATACTCAGGATGATTTATACGAATCAATTAGAGTAACATTTATGCATAAGGGAAAATCATATACTCTCGACCTTAAAAATGAGGGGATACTAAAAAGAACAATTATGGAAAACGATAATGCAACTGGATGGGAGTATATAGCAGATAAAATAGAAGAAGAATTTATTAATGGAAGACCCGGATCCACAAAGTGGACAAGCTATAGTAAAGAGATGATTGATACCAAGTTGCCTGAAATAATAAGAGAATATAAACCAAAATAAGTAATCAATAATTACTTTTGACTTATAATGATGGTATAGGGGGTGAAAATATTGAAATTGAAAATCTCAAGAATTATTGAAAACCCTTGGTTATTATGGATTTTTTGGTTAATATGTTTCTTAATTTTAATAAATACAGCGCTTGAACAACTATCGGGAATAGGGCTAAATGTTATTGTTAATCCTTTTAAGAATAACCATTTCCTTTTTAACTTAATAAAAAATAAAGAAGGCACTTTAACAACTATAGCTGCAATATTTATAGGAATTTTTTTCACAGTATATACCATTTTGGGTACAATTCGCCTAGAATCATCCTTTGCTCTAATAGAAAAGAGTAGTTTTGATAAAATTAGAATATTTTTAAAATCAGCATTTATTGGTTCCTTTTCCTTTCTATTCATCATTCTTTTTTTGCCAATGTTTAATTTTAATATAATTGCTCCATTTATTTATCAAACAATATTTTTCTTCCTTATTTACATGCTACTAACGGCATTTAGGTTAAGCTTTATCTTATATTTCATATTTGAACATGATTTTTCTACGATGCATACGAAGTTAGAAGAGGAAAATGCAGAAAAAAGGAAAAATAATGAAATCCTTTTCAGGATGTCGGATTTTCTAGATGATTATCAAGGTAAACGTGATGAAGAGCATGCGGTTTATATGAAGCAATTAATTAAAGAAGACATAGAGAGAAAAAAAAATTCAAACATTTAATTAGATGTCCATAATTTGGACATTTTCTTTTTGTTGTAAAAACGAACATATATTCGTATAATCTTAAATAAGGAGGGAATTTCATGGAAATACATAAAGAGAATTATCTTTCAACATCACTTGAAGATTGGATTTCAGCTTTTTATATCCGGCTCAAAATTCTACATCCTAGGCAGATTAATATTGAACATATTGCTCGGTCACAAGATATCTTTATCAATCGAAAACCAAGACCGTCTTTTTATATAATAAATGGTCGCTATCAGGGAATCACAATTGATAGTCGTGAAGACGTACTAGTTCAGCGTGAAATGTTTTTTCATGAACTATGCCATATCCTGAGACATTCAGGCATTCAAGGTATGATGCCTGATGCCTTTCGAGAGTTACAAGAACAGGATTCCAGGCATTTTACTACATATGCAGCTATCCCCTTTCACATGATTAAATATATTGACCTAGATGATCCTTATGCCATCGATTCAATGTCAACCATATTTAAGGTAACACCTGAACTTTGCAAGTCCCGTTTAGAACAAATACATAATCGATATTTGAAAAGAAGTCTAATCGCTGAAAGTTTTCAAAAATACGGGTCGTAATTTGGCGTAATTTAACATTATAAAACTATGCTTATTTTTTATATATTTAATATGCAAAACTATAAATTAACAGGAGGTTTAGAGATGGCTACTTTTAGAAAACGCGGTCTTAAATGGGAATATCGTATCTCCTATAAGGATCCATTTACTACAGAGTATAAAGTAAAATCAAAGGCTGGGTTTTCAACAAAGAAGGAAGCCCAACAAGCTGCACATGAAAAAGAGCGAGAACTAACGGAAGGCATCGAACAAAGCCCGATTTCATTAAAAGAATTCCTTAATGTCTGGCTGAATGAATATAAAAAAGATACGATTCGAAAAAACACTTTTGATTTACATGAGCAAAATATAAGAATTCATATTTTGCCTTATTTTAAAAACATCTTACTCAGAGATGTTAAGCCGCTAATGTATCAAAAATTCCTAAACCACCTTGCAGATCAAGAGTACAGCAAACGGACAATAGAAATCATTCATGGCACGATGTACAGCGCTTATGAAAAAGCGATCATAATTGGAAAAGTTGAAAAGAATCCATGCTCTGGAGTAACGATCCGTGGTAAAAAAAAGGAACAAGAAATACAGTTCATTGATTCTGCTGACATTCCTCTATTCCTGAAGGAATCCTATAATTACGGATATATTTATTGGCTTTTCTTTAAGGTATTAATAGAAACTGGGTTAAGAAAAGGTGAAGCAGCTGCTCTCCAGTGGGCGGATATTGATTTAAAAGAGAGAACCATTAATATTTGGAAAACGCTTGATTTTAAAGAAGCGAGCAAAAATAGAGATGAAATGTTTGGTGACCCGAAAACTTATCATTCCAAACGGATCATCACGATTAGCCAATCACTTGCCAACGATCTACATTTTCATAAGAAGTATCAAAATCAAAACAAAATCACTTTAAACGAAATTTATCATCACGATATTAATCTAGTGTTATGCAGAAATGATGGAAATTATATGCCAAAATCAAGCTTATTTAATGCTTTTTCTCGTATCTTAAAACGAGCTGAACTGCCTCAAATACCTATACATTCAACTAGACATACACATGTGGTATTGCTGATGGAGTCTGGTGCATCGATGAAATATATTCAGGAACGTTTAGGACATGGTAGCGAAAGAATAACATCAGATGTATATGCTCATATTTCGCAAAAGATCGAAACTGAAACTCTAGAAAAATATGAGGAGTATATGAAACAGATTTTAAAATAAATTTTGGTCAAATTTTGGTCGTATAGTTTTTATGATGTGAAAATTGATTTTGACCAAAAAGAGAAAAAGACCCTGACGCTTAGAGCGCCAAGGCCTGATTTTATTAATACATTGTCATGTATTGATCGCGTTCCCATTGGTGAACTTGAGTGCGGAACATATCCCACTCGATTTCTTTAGCTTCAACAAAATGCTCAAGAATATGTTCACCTAATGCAGCAGTGATAACCTCATCTGCTTTAAGGTTTTCTAATGCTAGAGCTAATGTAGCTGGAAGATCATCGATTCCAGCTTCAACGCGTTCTTCTTTACTCATTACATAGATGTTACGATCAACTGGAGCTGGAGGAGTTAATTTATTTTTAATTCCATCTAAGCCAGATTTTAAAAGAACAGCCATTGCTAAGTATGGGTTAGCTGCAGGATCAACGCTACGTACTTCGATACGAGTGCTTAATCCGCGTGAAGCAGGAATACGGATAAGTGGTGAACGGTTGCGTGCAGACCAAGCTACGTAACAAGGTGCTTCGTAACCAGGCACTAGACGCTTATAAGAGTTTACAGTTGGGTTCGTAACAGCTGTAAAGCTATGAGCGTGTTTAATAACACCAGCGATAAATTGAGTAGCTGCTTCGCTTAATTCTAATGTTTTGCTTGTATCGTAGAT
>CAURFY010000050.1:0-11077 GCA_963524115.1 uncultured Bacillus sp. | reverse complement strand
CGGATGAACATGGCCAAAAGATTCAAGAAAAAGCCGAAGAGAAAGGTGTAACACCTCAGCAGTATGTAGATGAAATTGTTTCAGGAATTCAAGATCTTTGGAAAAAACTTGATATCTCCTATGATGATTTTATTCGAACCACTCAATCGCGCCATAAACAAGTTGTCCAGAAGATTTTTGCTCAACTTTTGGAACAAGGGGATATTTATCTTGGGGAATACGAAGGCTGGTATTGTACGCCTTGTGAGTCCTATTATACAGAAATCCAATTGAATGAGGGAAATTGTCCTGATTGTGGGCGCCCTGTTCAGAAGGTAAAGGAAGAATCTTACTTTTTTAAAGTAAGCAAATATGCCGATCGATTGCTTGCCTATTATGAGCAAAACCCAGAATTTATCCAACCAGAATCACGGAAGAATGAAATGGTCAATAACTTCATCAAGCCTGGGTTAGAAGATCTAGCTGTATCAAGAACCACTTTTGATTGGGGCATTAAGGTTCCTGGAAATCCAAAGCATGTCATTTATGTTTGGATTGATGCTCTATCAAACTATATAACTGCCCTTGGATATGGAACAGAAAACGATGCTAAGTACTTAAATTATTGGCCTGCAGATGTTCATTTAGTTGGAAAGGAAATTGTCCGTTTCCATACCATTTATTGGCCAATTATGCTTATGGCACTTGATTTACCACTGCCCAAAAAGGTGTTTGCACACGGGTGGTTATTAATGAAGGATGGAAAAATGTCCAAATCAAAAGGGAATGTGGTTGATCCTGTTACTTTAATCGACCGTTATGGTTTAGATGCGTTGCGTTATTATTTGCTTCGTGAAGTGCCGTTCGGTGCCGATGGGGTCTTTACTCCAGAAGGGTTTGTGGATCGTATCAATTTTGACTTGGCTAATGATCTTGGTAATTTATTAAATCGGACGGTCGCAATGATCAATAAATATTTTGATGGCCAAATTCCAGAATATAATGGGTCAGTTAGTGAGTTCGACAATCAGCTCCTTCAAGCAAATATGGATGCAGTTGACAAATATGAAGATGCGATGGAACGAATGGAATTTTCAGTTGCTCTAAGCTCAATTTGGCAAGTCGTTAGTCGAACTAATAAATATATTGATGAAACTGCGCCATGGATATTGGCTAGGGAAGAAGAAACAAGAGCTGAGTTGGCAAATGTAATGGCCCATCTATCGGAATCATTGCGCAGAGTGGCGATTTTATTAAAACCGTTTTTAACACAAACACCAGGTAAAATATTCACTCAATTAAATATTAACGATGATGATTTAAAGTCGTGGGAAAGTTTAGCGGAGTTTGGGAAAATACCAAGTGGTACGAAGGTAACCAAGGGGGAGCCCATTTTTCCACGCCTTGATATTGAAGAGGAAGTAAACTATATCAAAGGGGTTATGACGGGACCGGCGGCACCTGTTCAGGAAATAGAACAACCAAAAGTGGAAATACCAGAATGCGAAGAAATTTCAATTGATGATTTTATGAAAGTTGATTTGCGAGTGGCAGAGGTATTGCATGCAGAAGCTATCCCAAAAGCGGATAAATTACTGAAACTTCAATTAGATTTAGGCTATGAACAACGTCAGGTTGTTTCGGGAATCGCCAAATTTTATAAACCAGAGGATTTAGTCGGTCGCAAAGTTATCTGCGTCACTAATCTTAAACCAGTAAAACTTCGTGGAGAGCTTTCTCAGGGGATGATTTTAGCAGGAAGTCAAGAAGGGTTGCTTTCCTTAGCGACAGTGGATCAAACCTTACCAAACGGGTCGAGAGTAAAATAATATATTTTCTACAAAGACATAGGATGTTTCACGTGTAACAAAACGTCGAACATTTCTATGTTTTTGTTTTTATTTGTCTAAAACGATAAAATATGACTAAATATTATTTTTTGTATCGAAAAGGGGCGGAGCGCCGCAAAAGTGAATCTGTATCTCCCATTTGAGATATAGATATACGCCTTTCGCATGGAATAGGTGAAGTCTAGCTCTGCTCACACCGCCTTAATTAGGTTAGTGTGGTCCTTCGAATGTATTTTCAGGGTAGATGGTGGCGTTAACGCCAAATTAGTTTTGTAAAGGAGTAATTAAACATGCTTTTTGATACACATGTCCATTTAAATGCGGAACAATTTCAAGATGATTTAGAAGAGGTTATTGATCGGGCACTTGCAGCAGGGGTCAACACGATGGTTGTGGTAGGATTTGACAGGCCGACGATAAAAAAGGCAATTGAATTAGCAGAGACCTATGATTTTCTATATGCAAGTGTTGGTTGGCACCCAGTTGATGCGATTGATATGACAGAAGAAGATTTTCGATGGATTGAATCGTTGGCAGGGCATCCTAAGGTAGTGGCACTTGGAGAGATGGGATTAGACTATTATTGGGATAAATCCCCGAAAGATATCCAAAAAGAGGTCTTTCGGAGACAGATTCAATTAGCTCGAAAGGTAAAATTACCAATCATTATTCATAATCGGGATGCTACCGCTGACATTATTGAGATATTGAAAGAAGAGAAAGCGGAGGAAGTTGGTGGGGTACTACATTGTTTTAGTGGAAGTCCAGAAATTGCTCAAGAATGTATAAAAATGAACTTTTATATATCTCTCGGGGGGCCGGTAACATTTAAAAATGCTAAACAGCCGAAAAAAGTGGCAGAAATGATTCCGTTAGATCGATTACTAATTGAGACAGACTGCCCTTATTTAACGCCTCATCCAAATCGGGGAAAACGGAATGAGCCCAGTTATGTTAAATTGGTTGCGGAACAAATAGCAGAAATAAAAGGGAAAACTTTGGAAGAGGTTGGAGCAATTACGACAGAGAATGCCAAAAAATTATTCGGCATAAATCGATAAAGGATTTTGTCGATTTATCGTAAAGCTTGTCTGATTATTTTGCTATTCTCTAAAGTTCTACACGCCTTCGATAGAACATAGGATAATCGTGTCGACAAGTCTTCCTTTCCTTTTCTATTGACTTTTTGCATAATGGGAATACGTCAGGGGAAATGTGCCTTGGTTGACAGGCGGCAAGTTAGTCTATATAATTCACTCGAGATAAGGAGGCGTTTTTCATCGTAATCAAAAACATGAAAAACCTGTTTTCCATTCTTTCGAGGAAGAGGAGATTGACCGTTTTTATTGCAAGTTTCATAGTTTTTGTTGCATCATCAGGTGGTTTACTGTATGAAACGACGAAAAAAACTATAGTATTATCGACTGACGGTCATGAAAAAGTCATCAAGACCCACAAGGAAACCGTCCAAGGAATCTTTGATGATCAAAATATCTCTCTTCGCTCAGAAGACTATGTGTTTCCAGCGGTTAACACTAAGGTTAAAAACAACTTAAAAGTTGTTTGGAAACCCGCAAAACAGGTTCAACTTGTCACAGACGGCGAGAAGAAAACGGTTTGGACAACAGCCACAACAGTTGCACAATTGTTAAAAGAGCAGAAGGTTGCTTTAAAAGAACAAGACAAGGTTTATCCCAGGCTTGGAGTAAAGATAAAGGGCAAATTGAAAGTAACAGTAAAAAGTGCCATTCCGTTAACTTTAGTTGATGGAGGAGTAGGGCACCAAGTTTGGTCCACTTCGACTACGGTCGCTGACTTTTTAGTACAACAAGGAATTACGCTGAATCAACTTGACCGAGTTGATCCTAAGCCAGAAGATCCCGTAAAGGAAAATGGCGTGATAAATGTCATTAGAGTTGAAAAAGTCACCGATGTTGTGGAAGAACCAGTTGAATTTGCCGTGGTAACAAAACAAGACAACAACTTGACAGAAGGTACCGAAGCGGTTGTGACGGAGGGGCAAAAGGGCCTCTTACAGAAAACCTATGAGGTAGTTTTGGAAAATGGCAAGGAAGTTGTAAGAAATTTATTGAATGAAACAAAACTTAAGGAAAAGCAAGATAAGGTAGTAGCCGTGGGGACCATGACATTTGCTCAACAGGTGTCCCGTGGTGCAGCAAGCGGCAAAGAAATAATTGTTAGTTCTACCGCCTATACAGCCTCGTGCAACGGCTGTTCTGGTACTACTGCAACGGGGATTAACCTAAGGGTGAATCCTAATGTAAAGGTCATTGCTGTTGACCCTAGCATCATACCACTTGGAACTAAGGTGTATGTTGATGGGTATGGCTATGCAGTTGCAGCTGATACTGGTTCTGCAATAAAGGGGTACAAGATTGATGTGTTTTTCCCTTCAAAATCGGATGCGTTCCGTTGGGGAAACAAAAAAGTCAAAATTAGAATTTTGTAGCAAACTGAGTGCAGAGGGAGAGATTCCTCTGCATTTTGCTTTTTTGTCATTTTTCTTTAGAATATAAGGTAATGCTCTTATTCTATTTTTATTCAGATATCACATTTATAGACGATTAATATGACAGAAATGTTTCAGTTATATTTTTAAAAATTTAAGTTACAATTAGGAATATTTTATTGTTGGAGGAAAACTTAAATATGAAAATTAAAGAGGTTATTGTGGTGGAGGGGAAAGACGATACCACTGCGATTAGACGGGCAGTTGACGCTGATACAATTGAAACAAATGGATCTGCCATTAACGAGACAACGATTGAAAAGATCAAGCTTGCCCAAAAGAATAGGGGGGTTATTGTATTTACCGACCCCGATTTTCCAGGGGAAAAGATTCGGAAAATAATTACTCAACAAGTTCCTGGATGTAAACATGCCTTCATTACGAAAGAAGAAGCACTCAAAAGCCGTGGTAGGGGTTTAGGCGTTGAGCACGCTTCTCCTCAAACCATTTTAAAGGCACTGGAACAGGCTCACGAGATGAGTGGAAGTATCGTTGAAGAAATAACTCAAGAGGACTTGATTGACGCAGGACTGATTGGCGGTAGCGGTGCAAAGGAAAAAAGAGAAAAAATCGGTAAATTACTCAAAATCGGCTATACCAATGGTAAGCAGCTGCATAAAAGATTGATGATGTTTCAAATTAGTCGCAATGAATTTGCGGCAGCGATAGCGGTAATTAGACAGGAGGAAAAGAATGTTTAAAGATATAGCGACACCCATTCGAACACGGGATATTTTGGAAAAGTACGGGTTCTCTTTCAAGAAAAGCCTGGGTCAAAATTTTTTAATTGACCCCAATATTTTAAAAAGAATTGTTGATCACTCTGAAGTTACAGAAGAGACTGGCACGATTGAAATTGGTCCAGGTATTGGGGCATTAACAGAACAGTTAGCGCGCAATAGTAAAAAGGTTGTTGCTTTTGAGATTGATCAACGCTTATTACCCATCCTTGATGAAACCTTGGAGCCTTATTCCAATGTTGAAGTGATTCATCAGGACGTATTGAAGGCGGATGTTAAGGCTGTGATGGAGGAAAAGCTTAGTGATGTCAAAGATGTCATGGTCGTGGCAAATTTACCATACTATGTGACGACACCTATCATCATGAAGTTACTTGAAGAAAAGTTACCAATCAGAGGTATAGTTGTAATGTTGCAAAAGGAAGTGGCAGACCGAATTACCGCAAACCCGGGTACAAAGGATTATGGATCTTTATCTATTGCTGTCCAATATTATACAAAGGCTGAAATCGTCATGACGGTACCCAAGACAGTGTTTGTTCCGCAACCTAATGTAGATTCTGCCGTTATCAGGCTTACAGTAAGAGAGAAGCCACCAGTGGCTATGGTAGATGAGGCGTTCTTTTTCAGGGTGATTAAAATTAGCTTCGCCCAAAGAAGAAAAACCATTTTAAACAATTTGATAAGCCAATTACCAAATGGTAAGGAAAAAAAGGAATCCATCGTTTCAGCATTAGAGCAGGCAGGCATCGATCCAAGACGTCGAGGTGAAACTCTTTCAATCGAGGAATTTGCGCGGTTGAGCGATACCTTAATTCCATTTTTTTAAAATAAGTTTTGTTCTAATACGAGCCAGAATCAAACACATGTTATTTCGATATAACGAATTATTAAACTGTCACTTTTTTTGTGGCAGTTTTTTCACATTTAATTAGGTATTCGCATAGCTTATCAAAGGAATATTTAGTTTAGGAAAGCCCATATACGGGCTGTATGGAGTGGTTGACAGTGGCGATAAGCATTATGGATGTAGTCGGAAGAAGGTCATACCATTGTGACATCCTGTTTCGTGTCATTGATATTAGAGAAGAAGACGGTCGGAAAATCGCTATTTTATACGGGGAGGATTTTCGGCTTATTGCTGATGCACCCTATGAAGATCTGATTTCGATCAATCAAACCGAACGAATCAAAAAGTCTCAACAGTTTCGATCTATGGAGGAACAATCATTCCAACTGTTTCGCCAAGATGTGAGCTTAATTAAACAGAAACAGGAGTATGATGCAACGGAAGGTTATAGTAAAGAATTAAACTATTTTCAAATGCCTGGGAAAGTCCTTCATATTGATGGAGATGCCACTTATTTAAAAAAATGTCTTTTGTTATATGAGAAGGTCGGGGTTCCGGTATATGGGGTACACTGTAATGAAAAAGAAATGCCAGCAAAGATCGGACAATTTCTCGATTATTACCGTCCTGACATATTGGTTGTAACAGGACATGATTCCTATTCAAAGGCTAAGGGGAAAATGTCGGATATCAATGCTTATCGTCATTCGAGGCAGTTTGTTGAGACAGTCATTGAAGCAAGAAAAAAAGTCCCCCACTTAGATCAGTTAGTCATTTTTGCAGGAGCCTGCCAATCTCATTTTGAATCACTGATCCACGCCGGAGCTAACTTTGCAAGTTCACCATCCCGGGTTAATATTCATGCGCTCGATCCGGTATACATTGTAGCAAAAATTAGCTTTACCCCGTTTATGGAGAGAATAAACGTATGGGATGTCTTGAGAAATACCTTAACAGGAGAAAAGGGTTTAGGAGGAATTGAGACAAAGGGTGTGTTAAGGACTGGCATGCCATATAAGCTTCCGGTAGAGGAATAAAATTAAAAATGAGCCGTTACCATCAAACGGCTTATTTTTGTGACTTTATGAAAACGGGTAAATCATTATATCAAAAAAGGGTACATAATCCATCCATGTTAAGGTTATGATAAAAATGTTGAAAATTAGCAAAAAAAGTGGAATGAAAAATGTTGACAATCTTTTTGTTAGACTGTTATAATTTTATGTTTTGTTTGACTTTTTTTGCTAATCATGATATACTTTCAATAGTGAGGTGGACTGAATGCCAAGAACATTAGCGGATATTAAGAGAGCTCTCGATTCAAATTTAGGAAAAAGACTTATGCTAAAAGCGAACGGAGGACGAAGAAAGACTATTGAACGTTCCGGTGTTTTAGCAGAAACGTATCCTTCCGTATTTGTAATTGAGTTGGATCAAGAAGAAAACGCGTTTGAACGGGTATCATACAGTTATGCGGATATTTTAACCGAGACGGTTCAGATTACCTTCTATGAAGATACATCAGGAAGCATTGCTTTAAGTTAATAGCTAGTTTAAATTGCAGTGGACTTTCGTTCTCTGCTTTTTATTTTGCCATTTTTCAAGGATATTTCTAATTTGATAAATAACTTTCAGGCCTATCCACAAACTAATCATGCCGTTTGTGAATAAGGAGGTTGTTTTTTTGAGCAGAAGAAGAGGGATTATGTCAGAAAGTTTTAAAGAGGAGCTAGCAAAAGAGCTTGGATTTTACGATGTTGTCCAAAAAGAAGGCTGGGGTGGAATTAAGGCCAGAGACGCGGGGAATATGGTGAAAAGAGCGATAGAGCTTGCGGAACAACAACTCTTAAACAAACAGTAATTTCTCTTTAATAAAAGCTTTAGGATTCAATCAAATATAAATCACACGGCAGGAAGTCAGGGTAAAACCCTGGCTTTTTTTGTTCCGTATAATACTTGAGTATGGTTATTGTTGAATAGAGTTTCACTTTATGAGGAGATTGTCCTACTTATTCCGAATAATGTTGGGAATCGATCGTTCTATACAGTCTGTTTTATGGTAAAATAGGACAAAATATGAAGATGGTCGAATTTTGTAAAGTAGGTGGATTTTTTGAAGCTTTTAGTGAAGGCACCGGCAAAAATCAATTTATCATTGGATGTCTTACATAAACGTCCGGATGGATACCATGAAGTAGAAATGATTATGACAACAATTGATTTAGCGGATCGTCTTGAGCTTTCTTTATTGGATAAAGACGAAATACAAATCGTTTCACATAATCGATTTGTTCCTGACGACGATCGAAATTTGGCTTATCAGGCTGCACAGCTTTTAAAGGAACGGTTCCATGTAAAACAAGGTGTTCTGATAGCCATTGAAAAAACCATTCCAGTTGCTGCTGGGCTAGCTGGTGGAAGTAGTGATGCTGCAGCTACTTTAAGAGGCTTAAATAAGCTTTGGAATTTAGGTTTATCTATAGATGAATTGGCAAGTCTAGGTTCAGAGATTGGATCTGATGTCTCTTTCTGTGTTTATGGTGGTACGGCTTTAGCGACAGGAAGAGGAGAAATTGTATCTGAGTTACCTGTCCCTCCTACATGTTGGGTGATTTTAGCAAAGCCCTTTATTGGGGTTTCAACTGCAGATGTATATCGTCGGTTGGATCTTGCTAAAATGATGCATCCCCATACAAAAGGAATGATTGAAGCAATAGAAAAGAAAAATTATGCTCAAGTATGTGAAAATGTTGGGAATGTTTTGGAAGAGGTTACCCTAAATCTCTATCCAGAGGTAGCTCAAATTAAAGAACAAATGAAACGATTTGGTGCAGATGCTGTGTTAATGAGTGGAAGTGGCCCAACCGTTTTCAGTCTTGTTCAACACGATTCGAGAATGCATCGGATATATAACGGCTTAAGGGGATTTTGTGATCAAGTTTTCGCGGTAAGAATTTTAGGAGACCGTCATTCTCTTGATTAAAACCGTATATTAGTGATATATTATCGATAAAACATTCGGTTTTTGGAGGTCCCTTTTATGAAATTCCGTCGAAGTGAACGTTTACTGGATATGGCACACTATTTAACCGATCATCCCCGGGAGTTAGTATCGTTAACCTTTTTTGCTGAAAGGTATGGTTCAGCTAAGTCTTCAATAAGTGAAGATTTAGCTATCATAAAGGATACATTTGAGCAAAGAGGGATAGGAACCTTACAGACAGTACCCGGTGCAGCCGGAGGAGTTAAGTACTATGTGTTGGTGAATGAAAAAGAAGCAAAGTTATTTGTGAATGAATTATGTGAATTGATATCTAGTCCAGAGCGCCTTCTCCCGGGTGGTTATTTGTATATGACGGATATTTTAGGCGACCCCTCCTTCGTTCAGAAGGCTGGCAGGTTATTTGCATCAGCCTATGCACATGCAGATATAGATGTTGTCATGACTGTCGCAACAAAAGGGATTCCGCTTGCTTATGCAGTTGCTAGTCAACTTAATGTTCCCGTCGTAATGGTCAGAAGGGATAGCAAGGTAACGGAAGGTTCTACTGTTAGCATTAACTATGTGTCAGGCTCCTCAAAACGGATTCAAACAATGGTGTTGTCAAAGCGAAGTCTTGCGGAGGGTTCAAAGGTTCTCATCGTAGATGACTTTATGAAAGCGGGCGGAACAGTTAACGGGATGAAGAGTATGCTTGAGGAATTCAAAGCACATTTAGCTGGAATTGCCGTGTTAGTTGAGTCAGAAAACATTGAGGAACGGCTAGTAGATGAGTACCTGTCACTAGTGAAATTATCGGATGTAGACTTGAAAACTAAGTCAATTAATGTTGGTAATGGAAACTATTTTACGTTAGCAGGGAATATGTCATGGGAAAAGAAATAACGATTTTACATAAAAAATGAACATTTAGGGAGGATATAACAATGAAAATTGTTCAAACGTACCAAGCGCCAGCAGCAATTGGACCTTATTCACAAGGAATTATTGTTAACAATATGTTTTATAGTTCTGGACAGATTCCTTTAACTGCTGAGGGAAACCTGGTTAACGGAGATATAAAGGTTCAAACCCATCAAGTATTCAAAAACCTACAGGCAGTATTGGAAGCAGCAGGGGCGTCTTTCGAAACAGTTGTTAAGACAACAGTTTTTATTAAAGACATGAATGATTTTGCTCCTTTGAATGAAGTGTATGGTGAGTATTTTTCAGTGCATAAACCAGCCCGTTCTTGTGTTGAAGTGGCTCGCCTCCCGAAAGATGTTTTAGTTGAAATTGAAGTTGTAGCGCTCGTTAAATAATAACGGGCGTTTTTTAATTATTCTAAAATATTACGTGAAACGATTCATTTTTTGTTCACAATTTAAGTAAATTATTTGAAATTTTAAAAGGATAAAGAAGGAAAATTGGAAATACTTGTTGAATATTTAAAATTGTTTTCATTACGGAAATATGAGAAGGTGGTGAACATGATGGAAGTGACAGATGTAAGATTACGCCGTGTAAACACAGATGGACGTATGAGAGCAATCGCTTCAATAACCTTAGATAATGAATTTGTTGTTCATGATATCCGGGTCATCGACGGAAATAATGGTTTATTTGTTGCGATGCCAAGTAAACGTACACCAGATGGTGAGTTTCGAGATATTGCTCATCCAATCAATTCAGGAACCCGTAGCAAAATTCAAGAAGCTGTGTTAGTTGAATACCATCGATTAGGTGAATTAGAAGTTGAATTTGAAGAAGCGGGTGCATCCTAAAAATTATTAATAAACACCGAGAGCCTACTACAAAAAAGTACGGCTCTTTTTTTTATTTTTATAAAAAAGGGCTATTTGCCAAAGAAACACATGTAAACAAGACTTCATAAATGAAATATATCCCCTTCTGAAATCCCTTCCACTCCTCTCCCTTTCTTAGCAAATATAAACACTTTGTGATGATTCCTTGAAATAAACCGTTATTTAAGATATATTCTTAATGGATAAAAAGGTAAATTGGAGGCCCATACATGTCTACACGGTATGCTATTATTTTGGCTGCAGGCCAGGGAACAAGAATGAAATCTAAGTTATATAAGGTTTTACACCCCGTTTGTGGCAAACCAATGGTTCAACATGTTGT
>CAURFY010000049.1:0-11101 GCA_963524115.1 uncultured Bacillus sp. | reverse complement strand
CCCTTGGCATGTCTTAATAAAAGATTTTTCAAAACCCTGTCATGATCAATCTCAGCTGAATTTTGGAAAAAATCAGCCCCTTTTTCGGTTGCAATTCCAATAAAAGCCTCTGCAACCTGTGGATCGAAATGAGTTCCACTACATCTTCGAACCTCTTTTATTACTTCTTCAAGATCCCATCCCTCTTTATAAGACCTAGTAGAGAGCATCGTATCGACTGAATCACAAAGTGTAATAATTCTTGATTCGAGCAATAGTTGTTCCCCTTTCAGTTTACGAGGGTACCCATCCCCGTTGTAATGTTCGTGATGTTGGCCGATTATGACCGCAACCTTTTCCATACCTTTAGTTTGCTTCATGATTCGCTCACCGATTAGAGTATGGGTTTTAATAATTTTGAATTCCATATCTGATAAGGGGCCTGGTTTTTGAAGGATTTTTTCACTAATCCCCAACTTTCCTATATCATGAATTAACGCTCCTCTTTTTAAATCATGAAAGTCTTCTTCCGGTACACCTAACCGTTTCCCTATTTCCACAGCATACTTTGAAACACTAGCTGAGTGACCAAATAAACTGTTATCCCTTGCATCAATAACTTGCGACAAGGTCAATAACAACTGTTCATTATTTTCTTTAAGTAGATCATTAAAACCCTTGAGTTGATTTACTTGCTTTTCCTTTTCTTTACTAAATAAATACATGTTGTAGCGCATCAAGAATAACGGCAATACAAAACCGATTAGTCCGTAAATATAGAACATATCATAAACGACTGCAAGTAAAAGGCCAATAAAAGCTACCAATCCATAACTTACAATAACCCAATCCAAAGAACCTTTTATTACATTCCTGAATTTCTCACCTGTTGCTAAAGATACTACCACTCCAATCGTTAGTAGATCTAAGAACACAAATGTAAACATTGTTAGTAAAAGTGGACCAATGTTGTCAGGACTTAATAGATTGTTGTTCGCAACATGAAGGAAATTCCATACTAAGTAACTTATAAATGTAATATTTACCGTTTGGCAAATATTGAATACAAACTTATATGGATCTTTTACGATAGGAAATAAAATAATGACAAGCCCATAAAAAAAAGAAAAAACAAAAATTTCCAATGGGTTAAATAAAATGATTCCAGCTAAAATAACAGCTGACCCTGCTGAAATATTTACGTCCTGGTCTTTAACTGAAAAAGCAATTAAACTTCTTCCTTCAAAAAAACATCCAAAAAGAAAAAGCGGAATAAGCTTAATAAACGAAAAACTATTGTCTTGGATCATAACATTTATAAATATTAATATAGTTAAAAGAATATGAGCATAGATATATAACTTTGTCTTAATCGTCATGCTCCCATTCCCCTCAAGGTTTGAATTATTTTAAATAAAAAATCAAATAAATATTCTATCTAAAATAGCTCAAAATGTTATCTCCTTATAATAGTAAACTATTTTTTTATATAATTTCAAAAGAAAAATTGACATAATCAAGATTGTTATAAAATAATTAATAAAAGCTACCATAAATCTGGTAGCTTTTATCAATTATTAGTTATTAATCACTTGGTTAAAGGCCTCCCATTGAGATTTCCACGATAGTTTTGTCCAGTCTATACTTTTCCATGAAAGCTTAAGCCACTCTAAACTTTTCCAAGAAAGTTTCGTATAATCAACTTCATTTTCTGCAGGATTAATATAATTAGATTGTGTCCAGTTATTATAGGTAGATAAATTCAATTGGCTTAAATACTCTTTGTTTTTTGCTAGTTCGATTGCTTTTTCAACATTAATCATGGCTGATCCCGGTGATGCAGTCGCTTGGGCGGATTGAGTAAGTAGGTATTTTATTTGGTTCGGCGTTAACTCCGGATTCGCTTCCAATAACAAAGCAATAGCTCCCGTAACAACTGGTGTTGACATTGAAGTCCCACTCATTTCAATATATTTCTTTTCATAGACAGCTTCTGGATGTTCGTTGGCAAGGATGGCTGTTTCCGAAGGGAGATAGGAAATAATTTTCACTCCTGGTGCATTTAGCTCCGGTTTAGTAACTCCTTCAGGGGTAACCCCATGTTTTGACCATGAAGCAAGTTTAGTCAAACTAGGGTTATATACACTGTCTCCATCAATTGCACCTACGGTAATGACAAATGGGTCATTAGCTGGTGCATAATTAATATCATCTTGATTAAATTGGTCGTTTCCTGCTGCTGTTACAACCGTAACTCCGTTTAACCAAAGTTGTTCGACAGCTGCGCTTATAGGACTATCTAAGTAAGATTGCGACATTGTTGATGAGACCGATAAATTCACCGCTCTAATATTATATTCATCTTTATTTTCAAAAACCCATTGAAGCCCTAATAGTAGATCGACCTCATCGACATAACCACTATCATTTCCTAGTTTAACATTGATAATATTTGTATTAGGAGCAACACCCGAATGAATTTTATCACCCGTAATGATTCCGGCAACATGTGTCCCATGCCCGTATAGATCATCTGCTGTTGTAGCGACAGGATTTAGTGCTACAGACTCCGTTACGTTTAGATCATCAATTGCCCCCACTCCACTATCTAAAACTGCAACTGTTACACCCTTCCCGCTATATTGAACGTCAGTTGCATTAATCAATTCATTATGTGTGTTTCGTTCACCAAATGTTTTTTCGATTAGGTTATCTTCACCAATTTGTTGATCTGTCGATGTTACACGATGACTTTCACTTACATATGATATTCTCTTTTCTGCTTTTATTTGTTCAAGTTGATCCGCTGGAATTTTTGCTATGTAGCCATCAATTACATCGACTTTCTGTTCAATTGAACCTCCAATTGATTTAATATAATCTTTAGCATCAAAACCTGATTTTGCTTGGAAAATAATTTCCTTTGAGGTGGTTTCTGTATGAACTGTTTTCTGAGTTATTGCTAGATTTGTTGAAGAACTTGCTCCATATAATAATCCTGTAGACATAGCCACTGCAGCGCTTATCGACAACAGTTTATAAGATAATTTCATTCAATTCCCCTCCTTTTTCTAATCGGACTATGATATTTCAAATAAACCCTCGAGCAACCCCTTTCAAGAGTTTTCAAATCTTGTATTCTTTTATACAAGAATTATTTAAAAAGAATATTTTAATTCTTGTAGAATCATTTTAACCTATTTTTTTAACATTTGTTGATAAGAATTTCGAAATTTCGAGCAAATTTAGAAGCTTTCTCTTATTCATATAGTTTGTATAAATAACTTCTTTATTTTAGTAATTTAGAGGTATCGATCTTTGGATGGCTATGAGGTAGTTGTTCGTTTCGACCAGATTTTTTAAAATGTCATTTCCTGGGGAATAAGGTAGTTTTATAGACTATCTATCATTAAATCCTCTTTATGCTATCTATTACTTATTTTTTTTGCTTGCCCCCCAAAAAACTAAATACCCCTCGTAATCATTTAGTGGAAGTTGCGATCGCAAAAATAACCTATGAGGTGAGCAAAATTGAAAATTATATCTAGCCAAGAAATTAAAAAAGTTATTAAAGGTAGCTTAGCTTTAGTCCTAGCCAGCACTTTCACTTTTTCTTCATTAGCATTTGCTGATGACAATAATACTGATTCAGCAACATACGATACCGTTGATTTACAAGCAGTACAATCACAATTAGAAAGTACACAAACTGAAACTCCCTCTCTCATTCCTGGAGATTTCTTTTATTTCGCAAAAATTGCATTTGAGAAAATCAAATTAGCCGTTACTTTTGATAACTCAAAGGAAGCTGAACTTATGGCTACGTATGCCTCTGAACGTCTTGCGGAGGCTGGTGCTTTATATGGAGAAGGGAAAGAAGCTGAAGCACTTAAAGTTATTCAGACAGCTATTGAATACATTGATAGTTCACAAAGTATTATAGATGAAACAAAGCCTGCGGAAACGACTGACCAAGACTCGAAAGTGGATGATGTTACTTCAACAACTGACGAAAACAACACTGCACAAGATACAAATGCAACAGTTGAAGATTCTTCTGATGAGCAGAAACCAAATACAGAAGTTGAAGACACACTAAGACATAATATTACTGCTTTGAGTGCAGCCATGACACATGTAGGAAATGATAATGCAAAAGCAGCATTACAAAAAAATATTGATAAAACATACGCAAAAATCACTAAAAAAATTGCTAAACTTGAAAAAAAATACCACAAAGTTGAAGATGGAAATCAAGTATCTGAAGATACTCCAGTTGTAACACAAACAGAGAGTCCTGACGTCAAAGTTGAAAATCCTGTTCAAACTGATAGTACAAACACAAGCATTGATCCCGTAACACTTCCTGAATCAGCTACTTCAACTGAAGTTGAAGATCAAGAGGATGCAGTGGTAAAATCTGAAGTGGCCAAAAATGAGCAGGCTCATGGTAAGCAGTACGCTAAGCAGCAAGAGCGAATCGAGAAAAAAGAGCAGCCTAAGGGAAAAAGCGCTGAAGCTGGCCAAAAACAAAAGGGACATAACGAAAAAAGTAAGTAGAAATTGATGTTTCGACAAAAAAAATCAATTCTTGAATTAGAGAAAACCCCGGATTTTATACTATCCGGGGTTTTCTCTATTATTGTCTTTGAAACTGCATTTCACTTCCAGATATCATAATCCATTCATACTGACGCAGTCTATTTTGGAAGAGTTTCATCGGGTCATTGTAACTTTCCGGATTAGAACGCATTTCCTTCAATAATTTCTGGTTGGTTGAAATAGCGTCACCCGTTTCTTGTAATAAGTGATTGAGAACATCATTCGGATTTTGGAAAAACATTGACATATCATGTTCTAATCCATTCTCAAATAAATCAATTTGAAGGATAAGCTTGGCAGCAATTGACACAGCAATCTCATAGTAATCCTCATTTTCAATATAGTTCTTATATTTGTTTGACAACATCGTCTTATTTTGAGAAAGAACACCAAGGAACTTCCCTGCACTTTTTAAAATAACCTGGGAAGGAGTCATCCGAAGCAAAATGTTAACCTTTTCCAAGTGAACATTGCTTGTCATTCTTGTAACATCTCTTCGCCAATCATCCAACACTTTAAAATCGCAATTAAACTTAATTCGCTCCTCATCAAGCAAAACATTAAAGGCATCTCCGAGTTCATCTAAGAAGGCTTGGCTTTTTATTAGTTCATTTTTTGAGTCATCTATCCAGTTTTGAAGACTATCATTGAATTTTGGAAGAACAATTTCCTTCATATACGACTCAATCCGTCTATTCATTTCCTCATTCAGATCAAGATGGATTTTTCGAAAATCACTATCCTCATTTATGATTTTTGAACATTCTTTCAACAATCTTGGAATCGTATCAATGACTTCATGTTGTATAGTCTCTTTTGCTTTCTGAAAGGATTTTTTAACCATACGAATGTTTTCCGATTTTAAATCACTCAGTTGATTAATCGCTCCATTGTACTTTCCGTTCATCTGTTCATTCCATTTAACTGAATTTACCAGATTGTTTTCTAATTCAATTCGTTTCTCTAAGAGTACACTGATTAGCTCTTTAACAAAAATAAGTACTTTCCCTGCGCGCTCTTCTTCTATATTCTGCTCGTTTACTGTCCCTTTTAAGAATTCACCTAGATGGTTAAGTTCACCCCAATCGGCATTATTAAGAGAGATGGTGAACAGTTTAGCTGCAGGAAAATAACTTTTTATGATTGATGTGAGGTTTTCAACTTTTCCTTCATTGCTTTTCATTAACAAAAAATGGACGGGTAGATCTGGTTTATTATTTTGAATTTGGATAAAAACTTCACGATCAATTCCGGTAAACGGTTCTTTATCATTTACTAAAAATACCAAACTATCTGCCATATATAAGCCCTCGCTATTACCTCCATTAAGGTCAAGCGCATTGATTAAAGCTAAAGAATTTTCACGTAAAAATGCGTTTGGTAGCTGAACTTCTCGCCAGTTTAGTTCTCCAGTCGTTTCATTTAACTCTTCCATCTCTCTTTTATAAGAAGCAACCTTTATTAACTCTAAATCGTTTATTTCATAACTCGCTTCAATATCATGGTTGGTAAACATAACATTTGAAACATTTGCATCTAATGATGGTTCTCCTAAGATTTTATGAAGGAAAGTAGTCCTTCCATTACCTGAATCACCCGCTATTAACAGGTTAAGGGTTTGCAAGTCCGCTAATTTTTCAATAATCCATTTTAGCTTGGGACTCACCATAATTCCTTGACCTTCTGCCCAACTGACAATTGTATTAAAAAAGGACAAACTATCCTTCAATATCGTTTTACTATTTTCAGATTGGTAAATTGCGCTTTCTGCTTCATTAACCAATTCACTACTTATACCTGAAGGGAATACCTCACTCCAGGCTAAAAGAGCTGCTGCTGCAAAGGAAATATGATCGCGATCTCCTATTTTCAACCAATTCGCAAGGAAACTTGGGACAAAATCAGAAATCTCATTGATTAAGAACTTTCCATCTAGCAAATAAAAATAGGTCTCACGATACAAAATAGATAATTCCTGCCATGAACCCTTTTTCTCTATTTCTCCATTTTCAAACAAACGATTAAATTCTTTGAGCCAGGAAAAATAGGTATCCTCATGTTTGTAGTTTTTCCAAAGAGAGGATGCCATCTGGTCAAGTCGATTGCTATCTAAGTTCATTAGCTTCATCAGTACTCCAGAAAAATATTCTGGATTTACCGACTTTGTATATCCTTTCTCAATATAACCAATTAACGTATCCACCCATTGCATTTTCTCCGTTCGAATCGCTTCATTCACGGCAAGATCAAGGGCGTTTTCCCAATCTTGCTGCTCCTCAAAAAACATCCTGGCTAGAGTGGAAACATTCGGGTAATCAGGATTAATGGCTACGGCTTGTTTGATCATATGAACAGCAGATTCAATTTTACCCTGTTGGATAAAAAGGGAAAATAATTGAATCGCCAATTCAGTGTTAAGGGTTAACGAATCCGTTATAATCGATTGATAAATACCTTCGGCAGTGGCGAATAATTCAAGCTCTAAATAGGCATCAGCCATATTCTTCTTAGCCCAAGGCTCTAACTCATTATTGATACTTTCCCATTTAAAGATGGCTGTTTCAAAGTCTTTTGCCCGGAAATACACTTCACCTTGGGCAAAACGAATTTGGGATAAATCCGGTAAATTATTGGCTTGCTCGTTCATGTAGGCTTCTCCAAGCACCTGAACAGGGTGGCGATTATCATTAGGCTCCAGAAAATTTTCATAATACAACTTTTTTATTAATTGTTCTTCGACCATTATTTTTCCCCCGGATTACATATTTCATCGTTATTTTATGTAACGTTTTAACTCCTCATTACTTTGACTAAGCTTGTATATTAATAGATACATGTAAAAAAATGGGTCTATCATTATAGAATAGATAAGAAATAATTCGTTGTAAAATAATACGTTTTGGCGGTCTAACCGTTGATTTCAGGAAAACTAGTATTCTAAGTGACTAAAACTTATTTTTCAAATAAATCAGATTTTTATTTTACCGAAAAAAACAGAGGGTTACCCGATTGGCTTTCCCTCATTCATGTGATATTTCAGGTATTTCGTGGAAGATGGTCAAGAAAGTTTTGATAGGCAAAACCTCTGACTTCTTCTTCTTTAAAATTCTTAAGTAATTCATTAATCAAGTTTTGGGTTTTTGAAGCATCCTCTAGATCTTTTACAAACGTACTGATTCCATCAAAATCAGAGCCTAACCCGATGTGTTTAACCCCACCAAGCCCACAAAAATGATCAATGTGGGTTATGAGATCTGGAATGGTCGCTTTTCCGCTTTCGTTTATAAAAGGCGGGTGATATACCACGTGAACCGTTCCACCCTTGCTAAACATCGCAGTTGCTTGTTCATCTGTTAAATTTCTGGGGTGATTACACAGAGCTTTGGAATTTGAATGGCTAGCTATTGGGTATTGGGCAAGCTCCATCACATCCCAAAATCCTTTCTCACTCAGATGTGAGACATCCGTTAATACCCGATGCTGATTGTTGAGCTGCACAATTTCTTTGCCGAACAGCGTTAAACCCCCACCTCGGGGTTCCCATGCTCCGTCTGCAGCCAAATTTGCTGTGTTCCAGGTGAGCCCTACTGACTTGATACCGAGTTGATAAAGGATCCGCAGCTTAGATAAATCATTGCCGATTGCATCCACGCCTTCTAAGGTTAACATGGCTCCGATTTCTCCATCTTTCAACTTATAAAAATCAGTCCATTTTTTGATATGTTTCATTTCCGGGTTCTTTCCAAGCACTTCCTGGTAAAAATAATCAACTTGTTCAAGGACAACCTGGAATTTTTGTTCTTGTTTAATTTCTGGCTCAATAAAAATAGCAAAACACTGGACCTTCACTTGCCCCTTTTTTAGTCGGGCTAGATTCGTATCGAGCTCCTTGGCGTCAGCAAATCTCAACGAACCTTTCCCTTCCCAGAGCTTTAGTAAAACGTCACAATGAAAATCGATGACTTCCACCTATATCCCTCCTGGGTTAACATCCGATTCCGTTTTCTCTATATTATTACATAATTCTATTTAATCATATTTTACAAAAAATAAAAGATGCCCGCTCTGAGGACTTTTCCCGAAGCAGGCGTCTTTTTTACTTTTTGATTTGATTATTTGTGATTTGATCCTTTTTACCTGGGGCAAATTTTTCTTCTGTTACTGGGAGCACTTCCTCTCCATCTACCAGATTCGAGGATTGGATTGTCAGAGGCTGTAAATTGCTATTTGGGGCACCTTGTTCGTTCCATTTTCCCATATGATCCTTCCTTTCTTGTCTCTGCTTAGTATGGTGGGGAATGAAAGAAACATACATGTGAAAAATTTCTCTTTACTTGCGGTTTTTTGTTTTTATTATCTCCAAGGTGAAAATGTAATATTTAGGTTTTCCGTTTAATAAAATGGTAGTGCATAGGTTTTCCAAAACACAAAAGGAGGGAAATATTATGGGTGCGAGGTTTTTCAAGATTTCAGTAGTATACTTTGTAATCGCTATCATTCTTGGGATTTATATGGGGATTATTCACGAGTTTGAGCTAGCTCCAGTCCATGCACATTTAAATCTTTTGGGCTGGGTTTCGATGGCACTTTTTGGTGCAATTTATCATTTTTATCCTAAAGCAGGTGACACAAAGCTCGCAAAAACACACTTCTGGCTGCATAATCTCGGGGTACCGATTATGCAGGGTGGTCTGGCCTATACTACTATTACTGATAATGATTCGATTATTATCGTAGTGATTGTGGCGTCTTTAGCGATTGTTCTAGGCGGGATATTGTTTGCGATTAATGTGTTTAAGCATGTTAAGGCGGAATTATAGCGTTGGTACTCTTTTAATACGAGAAAAGTTGGGCTGTCGTGCAGTATCGACAGCTTTTTAAGGTTTATTAAGCTTAGTGTGTTTTAATATCCCACTACGTTCAAATAAAACGGACTCAGAACTCGGTATTCGAGGGAGAGATAACAACCTTTATATCCCATTACGTTCAGATAAAACCTTTTTCTCCACAAACACATATCCTTATCATATCAAGGGATTATGATAAGGATTGATATTTAAGGAATCCCATTTTTGCAGTGAATCACAGGTTGTGCTTTCTCATTTCCAAAGAATTGAGTCTAAACCCCTTAATGATAATGGATCAATCTATTTTTTAAAGAAACGAGATTCACTGCACATTCAATTACATTCTAATATTACTCTAACTCTTTTTGCTACCACCCGCAAAATCTTTCCATCTATTTTAAAATTACCTTAGAGGCATTAAACATTAATCAGTAAAACAAAATCCTCTTTTTAATTGTTATAAATTTAAATCTTTTTACATATCACTTAAAATAAAAGGATGATTTCCTTCCTTTTTTGTATCCCCACAAAAAAAACAAAATGGTTTTACACCAGTGTTTTCTATCATTTCCCCAAATTGTTTTGAAAACTGAACGTAAAGATCCTTGATATTACTTCGATCAGGTTCAATCAGAATCCCTAAAACCGTTCCACTATGTGCAACAATTACTCCCCCATTAAAGAGACTCGCTAATCTTTCAAATTCTACAAAATAGGGCTTGGGTAGAATTTTTTGATTGATACGTGCACTAATCGTACTTGCCTTGCATATAAGCGATAAATCCCTCCTTTTTATCCCATTTTTCAACAAACCGTATGCATCTGAAAACATTTCCAGGTCACTCCGATTGTATTTTTTGGGGAATTTGTTAAAAGCAATCGTATCAACAACTCCACCAAAATCCATTGCACATAAATAAAAAGGAGGCATTTCTCCAAGGTTTTCAATCAGCGTTCCATTAATGTAATCATATGACACTGATTCTTTATACATCACTGCATCGGTTGGTTCAATGTTACTTGCAATGGTCGAAATTATTTCTTCAGTAATATTCAAATTGAAACTATCAGCTGTTGCACGAATAGCCGCGACGATATCAGCGGAACTACTTGCCATTCCTTTACCGGGCTCTATATTTGAGTCAATAGTGAGGATACCACCAGTTTTTATTTGTAATAGCCTTAATAAGCTATTACATGCATCGATTGCTTTGATATTTTTCTGAGAACCAATCACATGGGAATAAGAGGTATTAGGAATAAATGTTGCATCACTTTTTAATGCATTTATTGGTAAAGAAACTAAAAAGGGACGTTCATCAAGAACGCCTTGCATTAATTCTCCAAATGTACCATTACAACTTCCCTTTCCAACACGCACAATGATTACCTCAGTTCTCCCGAATTATCCTAAACCTATGTAAATATGAAATATCAATGAAAGGATGATAAAAAAAACCGTACAAAGCATTGAAGTAAGCTTCATAATTTTTACTGTTTTAATAATATCATTCGCTTCAAGCAGTCGGGTGGGTTCACCCATTTTTGCCCGATTAGAGGCAATACCTTGATAAAAATTGGTTCCACCAAGCTGCACTCCTAAGGCACCCGCCACACCAGCCTCTGTGATCCCACTATTTGGACTCGGATGAAGCCTAGCGTCACGTTTAATC
>CAURFY010000048.1:0-11280 GCA_963524115.1 uncultured Bacillus sp. | reverse complement strand
CCTTTGCTGTTTCAGTTAGTTGGGATAAAGTTTCTTTTTTTACGCCACTTTTCTCAAGCTCCGATAACAATGATGCTACAAAATCATTTTTTTCTTGGCTATTCCAGTTAATTGTATGGCTACTTTTGACTTGCTCAACATGGACCTTTGCTGTCGAAAATAATTCTAGTGCGTAGGGATGGTTTTTATAATCTTCAGCGTAATATACCGTTTTAATCCCCGCTTGTATAATGGCTTTACAGCATTGTAAACATGGGAAATGTGTCACATAAATATCAGCACCCGAGGTCGGTACTCCAAATTTTGCACATTGAAGGAGTGCATTCATTTCAGCGTGAATGGTTCTGACACAATGATTATCAATTACATAGCAACCCTTATCGATACAGTGGTCTCCACCGGCGATAGAACCGTTATATCCGCCAGCGATAATCCGCTTATCTCTGACAATCGTCGCCCCAACTGTCAATCGGGTACAGGTGCTTCTAAGCGCTAACAAGTGGCTTTGCGCCACAAAATACTCGTTCCAAGATATGCGTTCCAACGATTTTTCCTCCCTCAATATCCCGAAATTTCTTTCCCTATCATGCCAATATGGGTTCGTTGACAATTATTTATACTACTTTATTCTGCAAGAGAAATTAATCAATGGCAATCTTATCTTTTAATTTTTCAAAAGTTTTTTCTCCGATGCCACTTATGGACTGAATATCCTCAATTGATTTGAACGGACCTGTCGTTGTACGGTATTCAATAATTGCTGCAGATTTTGATGGACCAATGCCTGGTAGGGTTTCAAGCTCTGTTTCATCTGCTGAATTGATATTAATTTTATCAGATTCTGACTTTAGAGAACCGGAACCGTTCTCCCCTTTTGGTAATTGTGCACTGCCTTGAATCTCTTGAACTAATTCACCGATCAAAGGAATATATAGGACCATTTCATCTTCAACATGCATCGCTAAATTCACCTTTGATTCATCAGCATTGTCTGCTAAACCACCGGCTCTTTTAATGATTTCAACAACTCTCTCCCCTTCCCTCGCTTCGTAAACACCAGGATTTTTAATGGCTCCTTTTAAATCAATCATTATTTTCTGTGGGACCTTATTTGTCGCAACCGTCTGTTCACTTTTTACCTCAGTAGTTTCTTTCGGAATATTTTCTTCAATAGGGAGGGTTTGGGGAGGAGAAGGTAAAAAAAAGTAATACAGGGCTAAAAATACCACGAGCAATATAACTGAAACGAAAATTTTATACTCCTTAATCCATTCTTTCAATTCGTACCATTCCTTTCAATAGTTATATTCCTTGATTTATTTTCATATGGTATATGAGAAACCTGCTTTTAAAGGAGGATAGAGCGATGAAAACTGGGATCATTGGGATAGGTAACATGGGAAGAATATTAGCAGAGGCGATGCTTGATGAGAGGGCTGTATCTCCTTCTGCCATGACGATTGTAAATCGATCACCGAAAAAAGCCCTTGAGTTTAAAAATATATATCCTGATATTTCCGTTGTAGACGACCCGGCACTTGTGGCAAAGCGATCCGACTTAATTTTCATCTGTGTGAAACCTCTAGATGTGTTAGGTGTTGTTCAAGATATCCGACCTTATTTAACACGAGATAAATGTCTTGTTTCGATAACAAGTCCCGTTAGTGTAAACCAATTGGAATCGATTGTACCTTGCTCAGTAGTGAGAGCCATTCCAAGCATCACAAATCGAGCAAAAGCAGGCGTGTCGTTGATGACCTATGGCGAGAATTGTCGTGTGGAATGGAAACAGAAACTGGTGCAATTATTTTCAAAGATCTCCGTTCCTGTTGAAATCGATGAAAAAGTAACTCGTGTAGCTTCAGATATGGTTAGCTGTGGTCCTGCTTTTTTTAGTTATTTAACACAACGATTTATCTCTGCTGCTGTAAAGGAAACAGAAATAGACAGTGAAACAGCGATTACATTAGCAAGTGAAATGTTAATTGGACTTGGAGAATTGTTAAAAAATCAATACTATACCTTGCCGACGTTACAAGAAAAAGTATGTGTAAAAGGCGGGATTACCGGAGAAGGAATAAAAATATTAGAAGAAGAACTAGGCGATGTTTTTGAACACGTATTTTTAGCCACACAGCAAAAATATCAAGAAGACTTGGAGAAAGTTAGGAAACAATTTCATTTATAACATTCTTTATTTATTTAAAAATTCCTGCGAAATAATTAAGTTTTTTTAAAGAAATTTCTTATAAAAAAAGCCATCATTAAAATGATGGCTTTTTCTTTAGCTTTTTTTTGCTGTGAAAAAAATTCTTTCGGATTGTTCTTGAGGTTTTTGCTCGCTAAAATCTGCTGTTACTTCTAGCGTTTGAAATCCAACATCCTTTAACCAATGCTTATATTGATCAATTGAGTAGGTACGTTGAAAATGCAGTTCATCAAATCGATCATATTGGCCTGTAGCGTCATCCAGGACAAAAAAGCTTAAATCATGTTCGACACTATTCGGCCATTCCCCATCAAAACATTGCCAAATATATGATATTTTTTCATCATTTAGAGTGAAGGTTCCTTCTTTAAAAATCTCATTCATTTTAAACAAAGAATGAACATCAAACATAAACAAACCATTCGGTTTTAAATGTTCAAATACGCGCTGAAAGGTTTTGATAACATCTTCTTCTGTTTGTAAGTAGTTTAATGAATCGCAAAAAATAGTGATGACATCAAATTGACCGAAGCCTTCCATTTCCGTCATGTTTTGCTGAAAAAAATGAATAGCCAAGCCCCTATCCTCTGCCTTTGCATGGGCGACTGCTAACATGTCATCAGAAAGGTCAACTCCAGTTACAGCAAAACCCGCTTCGGCTAGCCAAACAGACAATTCTCCAGTCCCACATGCCACATCTAAGATGGAATGCGCTTGAACTTGATACTTCTCAGCTTGACTAACGACCTTTTCCACCCAAGCATCGTATGGTGTATCTTTCATTAATTCATCATAGTGATAGGCGAACCTATTATAGGTCATTGATTTAATTCACTTAATACATTTTCAATCTTGGCATCTCCCCAAAGACGTTCGAGCTTATAATAATTTCGCTCTTCCTTATGGAAAATATGGACAACCACATCGCCTAAATCAACCAAAATCCAGCGAGCTTCTTCAAAGCCTTCAATTCGTTTGACAGGTTGCTGTAATTCTTCAACTTTTTCTTTTATTTCACGGGCAATCGCTTGAACCTGTTTATCAGAATTCCCGTGACAAATAACAAAGTAATCAGCAATCATTGAGATTCCTTGCATATTAAGTACGATTATATCTTCTGCCCTTTTATCATCTGCCGCTTTTACAACGGTTTTCAATAAGCTCTTTTCTGTCATAAAATCAATTCTCCTCACTATTTATGAGATAATTATAGGTTACAAACGTATCAGGAAAAATAGGTTGATTTTTTTTGAGCAAAAAAACAATTGTATTTTTGATCGCTTGAATCAAGGCAACTGTTAAATTATCCTTGGCCATATCTCTTACTTCTTCCACACCCGGAAAGTGCCTTCCAGGCTCAATATAATCCGCTAAATAAATAATCTTTTCAAGAGTCGTCATTTCTGGTCTTCCAGAGGTATGATATCGAATGGCATCCAATATTTCAACATCTGATATCCCAGCTTCCTTTTCAACGAGATAGGCACCCACTGGGGCATGCCACAGCTCACTATTAAATTGAAGAAGCAGGGGGTTCATCCCTTGTTCAATAATCGTTTGTTTCATTTCTTCCTTCGAACGAAATTTGGCATAGTCATGGAAAATAGCTGCTAATTCCGCTTTTTTTTGATCTGCTCCATATCTGTCGGCAAGGACAATAGCAGTCTCCATCACTCCAAGCGAGTGCTGGTAGCGATGATCCGTTAACTGTGGCTTCACTATTTTCAAAGCAGTTTCACGATTCATATAGCATATTCTCCTCAATATAAGTTCGAACTAAGTCTGGTACCAAATAACGAATTGTTCTTTCTTCTTTAATTCGATTCCGAACTAGTTTGGATGATACCCCTATCTCCGGTACGGTTACATTAATGATTGGATAGGGAGATTCTTCAAGATAGTCCGGCCGATTTACACCAACAAATTGAACCATCTTTACCAATTCATCAATTTTGTTCCATTTTGGCAAATACTCAACCATATCTGCCCCAATGATGAAATAAAACTCATCGCTAGGATATCTCTCCTTGACGAGCTTCATTGTATCAATCGTATACGATCGTCCAGTGCGTTCGAGTTCTATTTTTTCTATCTGAAAATTAGGGTGTCCATCTATCGCCAATTCGAGCATTTCTATGCGGTTCTGCGTACTTGCACCATTTGATTTTAGCTTATGGGGAGGCTCTTGGTTGGGCATAAACCAAACCTCATCCAAACTTAATACATCTAAAACTTCATTAGCAATGAGTAGATGACCATTATGTGGAGGATCAAATGTGCCTCCGAGTATGCCGATTTTTTTCAAAACCAGCCCTCCTTGTTATCTTGGCAATTCAATTTTCTTATTTTCTTTCGATTCCTTATACAACACAATCGTTTTACCAATTACTTGAACAAGCTCGGAACGGCTACCCTTGACTAATTTTTGTGCGACAACATCCCTGTCTTCTTCACAGTTTTGTAAAACACTGATTTTCATCAATTCTCTTGCCTCTAAAGCATTTGTAATTTGCTCAATCATATTATCATTTACTCCACCTTTTCCAACCTGAAAAATTGGATCAAGATGATGGGCTTTTGAACGTAAAAAACTTTTTTGTTTTCCAGTTAGCATTTTTTTCCTCCTAGTTGCATTTCTACAATATTCTTCATTCGATCCGTATCTGGAAAGATTCCAGTCCAAATTTCAAAGGCAAGAGCTCCTTGAAAAACGAACATATCTAATCCATTTTGGATCATAGCACCTTTTTTCTTAGCTTCTCTTAAAAACGCGGTTTCAAGTGGGTTATAAATAATATCACTCACAAATGTTCCAGCTTTAAGGTGTTCAAGGCTCAAAGGAACATCCTCATCATGCGGTGACATGCCAATCGTGGTGGTCTGAATGATTACATCATACTCACCAAGTTGTTCCTCCGCCTCTTTCATTTCATATGCAGAAGAATTAACGTGATAAGGGCACTCTTCAATAAGAGTGCTCGCTTTTTCTTTCGTACGATTACATATATCAAGCCTTTTTACCCCAGCTTTAGCTAATGAAAAGAAAAGTGCACGTGCTGCGCCCCCTGAACCTATCATTAGCACTGCTTGATCTTGGAGATTAGTGATTTGCTCTGTTAATCCTCTCACATAGCCGTTTCCGTCGGTATTATATCCAACTAGTTTTCCATCCACATTTACAACTGTGTTAACCGCTCCAATCGCATTAGCCAATGGATCAATTTGATCCAGTAAGGGGATGATAGCCACTTTATGCGGAACCGTGATATTAAAACCGCAGACCCCTAAAGACTTTAATCCATTAATGGCATCCAATAAATTCTCTTTTTTTACATGGAATGGAAAATAATGAGCATCCATTGAATAATTTTGAAAAAGGTCATTATGCATAAGAGGTGACATCGAATGGGCGATTGGATCACCTATTACTCCAAATAATTTTTTCACATTCCTCTCCCCTTAACGCTTCTTCTCTAATCTCTAAATAAGTGATTTTCGAATCATCACTTGGACTCCCTTTGGAACATAGGCAGCAATTTTAGCGCCTGGATCATTGATTGTAATCCATCCAAGTCCTGAAAAAACAACATCTGTTTTTCCTTCTTTTATCATGAATTCATGACGAACAAGTTCAGGAAATTTGTCTAAACCTTCTTTTCGTGGCGGTGTCAACATTTCCCCTACGTGATTTTGATAAAGTTCATCGGCCTTTTCTATTTTTGTTCGGTGAATACCAAGTTCATTTGATATATAACAAACGAAGGATCTTCGACCTCCACTGAGATAATCAAACCGGGCTAATCCACCAAAGAATAGTGTTTGTCCTTCGTTAACCTGATAAATTTTCGGTTTAATTTCCTTTTTGGGAGTGATATATTTCAAATCTCGCTTGTCAACAAAATGGGCCATTTGGTGGTGATTAATAATTCCTGGGGTGTCAATTAATGCTTTTCCATCAGACAAAGGGATTTCAATAATATCAAGAGTTGTTCCTGGAAAATGAGAGGTTGTAATAACATCTTCACCGCCTGAGAACTCTTTAATAACCCTGTTTATAAACGTGGACTTTCCAACGTTTGTACATCCAACTACGTAAACGTCTTTTCCGTTGCGATATTTTTCAATCGCTGCGACAGCTTCCTGTATAAACTGACCTCTTGAAGCACTGACAAGAAAGACATCTTCTGGCTTTAGTCCTTGTTCTTTGGCTTCATGTTTCATCCAATGGATTAATTTTGCCGGTTTTACCGATTTAGGTAGTAAATCCACTTTATTTCCAATTAATAATATCTTATTACCCCCGACAAATCGGTGTAATCCAGGTAACCAGCTCCCATTAAAATCAAAGATATCAACAATCTTAACAATGAGCGCATCTTTTGTACCGATTTCGTTTAAAATTTTTAAAAAGTCATCATCCGTCAAATGAACATCTTGGACCTCATTATAATTTTTCAAGCGAAAACAGCGCTGACAAATGATTGTTTCCTTTTCTAAAGCAGATTTTGGTGCAAACCCAAGTTCGTCAGGTTGTTCCGTTTGAATTTTGACACCACAGCCGATACAAACATATTGTTCACTCACACGTTAATCCTCCCATTGGATCATTCCTTTTTTTCTAAACCAATTTAAAATTCTTCTTTCAATTTGACGATTTAACTTTGTGAAAAATCCATCTGTTCTTGCCACAGGTACAACCAAAATGGTATGAAACCCGCTGCTGTTTCCACCAAAGATATCCGTTAATAATTGATCCCCAATTACGACTGTTTCATCTTTGTCGAGACCCATTTGAGTTAATGCTTTCCGAAATGCAAACCCCAATGGTTTTCTTGCTCGAAAAATAAACGGAATTCCTAGTGGGTCAGAGAATGCTTTTACTCGTAATTCATTATTATTAGACACAATTGTCACTAGGATATCGTGGTTCTTCATTTCTTTAAACCATTCAATCAGTTTTGGAGTAGCGTATTCACGATTCCATTCGACTAAGGTATTGTCTAAGTCGGTGATGATCCCCTTCACTCCTTTTTCCTTCAAAGAAGCTGGAGAAATATCAAAAACACTTTTTACATGTTGGTCAGGTAAGAACTTTTTTAACAATTAATTACACCTCATATTCCTCATAATACCGATTCCATCATACCGAAAAAGAACGACTCTTTCAAAACAAAGCTAATATGTATAAATGATTATGTCTTATTTTTTAACAAAGTAAAACTAGTCATAACTATAGCTGAAAAGAAATATGTAGAATCTTATCGAAATGTCAATAAATTAGCACCAGAGTTGGAAAAGTTTTCGACAACTTCACTCTTTACCCATACCTGTGGATAACTTTATTCACATTATACACCTTAGCTTTTTCATGAATACGGTGTTTATAAACAAATTAATCACAAGTTATCCACTATCTGCTGTGGATAAGGGAACGGTTGTTCCAACCCTTATATTTTGTTAGAGTTATGTTACATCAAATGATCATACCATTATATGCTGTATTTTGTTAAATAGAATAAAAACTTTTAACGGAGGTGGCAAGCTGGCATGAAAAAACTCTCAGATGATCTTCTAGTTGAAGCTTACTACAAAGCCAGAGAACTTAAACTTAACCCCGATTTTATTCGCTTAATTGAAAAGGAACTACAACAAAGAGCTCTATTTCATAAAATCAAGGTATCCTCTTAAAGTGAATAAGCCGGTTTGGCTTATTTTTTTTGTTGTTTTTGCCGAGTTTCTCCCAACTTTTGCCCAACAAAGATATTCAAAGGTGTTTTAATCGATGGTAGCGAATCGAAGGTATCTTTTTCAAAAAACAAAACCACCGTTGAGCCAAACGTGAAATACGCTAACTCTTCACCTTTTTTAATGTTAATACCCTCATGAACCAATTCAATGGAATTAACGAACATGGCCCCTACCTTCACAACAGCTAAATGACCATTCTCATGTTTTATTTCAGAAATCCTGCGGTAATTTTTAGAAAGAGTCTGACGGCCATATTTCAAGCCCAATTTATTTACCGGAAAGGATTTTTGGCCAAGTGTCCATTGTCCGATAATTTCGCCTGTTACAGGGCTATGGATGCGATGATAATGACTTGGGCTTAGGTAAAGAATCATGTATATTCCATTGATATATTTAGCTAACACCTGTTCATTACCAAGCATTTCAGCAATAGAATAATTCTTCCCTTTAACCGTTATCTCATTCGTTTCCATAATTTCACCGATATCTTCAAGCACTCCATCCACAGGACTAACAATTGACAATGGGTGTTGATCATTAGGTCTCGCCCCAACTTTAAGCTTTCGGATAAATAGATCATGGAGAGTTGGATAATCAACTAATGATTTTTCCATTTCCATTAAATTAATTTTATAGGTTTTAACAAATGAAGGAATAATAAAACGACTTATCTTTGAGGTAGCAAATCTTTTTAAAACTTTGGAAGAAAATTTCCCGTTTGTTAATTCAATCATGAGCCGATACAAAATTTGAACCAATATGTAAACCTCCAAAATATGTGAATTACTCTTTACGCACATGCATAAAAAGCTTAAAATAAAATATCATTATATAAATTAAGGCTATACCCCTTCCGTGCTATTAAGGAGTGAGGAGAATTGTTTTTTTTAGAAGTTGTTGATCAAACCATTAAAAAGCTTAAATGCCAGACAGCAAATGTATTAACTTTAACAAATTTAGGCCTTGGTGGTTATGCAATCATTGTTGGGCTTAAAGGAAATCTAAACCTCAGTCTACTGCTCATTTTTATTGCTGCTTTAGCTGATCGGTTTGACGGAATGGTCGCTAGGAAATTTAATATTGAATCTGAACTTGGAAAACAGCTCGATTCCATGAGTGATATTATATCATTTGGAGTCGCCCCTGCACTATTATTATATCAAGGAATTTTACATGAATTTGGGGCGCCTGGAATTTTCTTCACCGTTTTCTATATCGGATGTGGGGCGTTTCGCCTTGCAAGATTTAATATTACAGAAAGCAATGGCTATTTTACGGGCTTACCTATCACAGCAGCCGGATGTTTGGTAACGCTTAGTTTCCTTGTAATACCGTACTCTCCGCCACAGACTTTTTTCTTTTTAATCATATTACTATCATTTTTTATGGTCAGTTCGTTTAAACTTAAAAAAGTCTAATAATAAGATTACAGAACTTAATCGGTGCTGTAGGCAAAAAAATGGATGATGGCTAATTCCCATCATCCATTTCCATTTTTGCGTTTTTCTTTTTCGGCACGATAAAATTCATGGAACATTTTCATTAAGGCGCGCTTTTCGATTCGAGACACATAACTCCTTGATATTCCTAATTCTTTAGCAATTTCACGCTGTGTCTTTTCTTTTTGTAGATCAAGCCCAAACCGCCCGACAATTACTTCTTTTTCACGATCATCTAAAACATCAATGTATTCTTTAACTTTTTCAAGTTCCATGTTTAATTGAATGGTATCGATTACATCTTCTGACTCGGATTTTAGGACATCGATCAAAGATATTTCATTGCCTTCTTTATCCTGTCCAATTGGATCATGTAATGAAACATCTTTTTTTGTCTTCTTTAAAGCTCTTAAATGCATCAATATTTCATTTTCTATACAACGGGCGGCATACGTAGCTAGTTTTGTGCCTTTCCCCTCAGAATAGCTCTCTATCGCCTTGATTAATCCAATTGTCCCAATTGAGATAAGGTCCTCGGAATCTTCGCCTGTATTTTCGAACTTTTTTACTATATGGGCAACAAGCCGCAGATTATGTTCAATCAGCATGTTCCTTGCATGTGTATCTCCTTTTGCCATTAACTGCAAATATTTTCTTTCCTCCGCAGCTGACAAGGGCTGTGGAAAGGCGTTATTTTTAACATATGAGACAAGAAATACGATTTCCTTAACTAAGTAGCCAAGTGCTGTCAATATACCGGACATTGTTTCACCCCCACTAGTTTAGGTCAATGCCTATAACTAATTTCTATGTAAAAACGGAGGGATTTTTGTCTGTCCAGATAATTTTTTTATGTCCAATTCTTAATAAAAAAAACATTCACCAATTAAGGTCAATGCTTTTTCGAACTTTTATTAAGCTTCGGCACTTACTTCAGCCGCGACAATACTACCAATAGCCCCACAAATAACAAGTCCCATCACGATTAAAAACATTTCCCCCACACCCCTTGTTAGGTATCTGAATATTACAATTTCAATTTATCATATTAACCACTTATTTAGGTTGCCGATATTTGAACGTTTTGTTACATGTGATATTTGTAACAACCACACAAAAAAACGTCCCGATGAACGGAACGTTTACTTTTTCATCATGTATTCTTGACCTTCCTCTGATTCTAACAACCTGCGCCGACAAATCTTGGATTGGTTTAAGAACAAAACTGAAAATGTTAGAAAGATAAGGGATGCCCCCATCATAATATTCATATCAAAATCTGACTTTGCGACAGACGGAATAATTACACCTAAGTAAAAAAACGCACCAACGGCCAGCAATACAATACCATACCGCTTATAATCTAGCATTTTTGCAAACAAACTTTTCACCATATCAAGTTCCATATTCGCTCACCTAGCCTTATAAAAAATCTATAAATCTACTGTAACACACAGAACAGATTTATAGATGATGTAATATTTAGCAAAGGTGGAAAAGGAGCTGACATGAGTCAGCCCCTCACCTAAAACTATAGTGACTTACCGTGTTAATTTGTTATGAATAAATACTTTGTTCAATTGATCTGTTGATTTCCTTTCCAGACACTCACCTACTTCGCTTGATTGACAAATATATCAATTCTTCGTTTCTTCTTCATCAATGCAGCAATTTGGTTCCCATTTTTCCTCGGCTTCTGAATTTTGGGCACAATTACGACTCTTTCATTCCCATTTTTCCTCGGCTTCTGAATTTTGGGCACAATTACGACTCTTTCATTCCCATTTTTCCTCGGCTTCTGAATTTTGGGCACAATTACGACTCTTTCATTCCCATTTTTCCTCGGCTTCTGAATTTTGGGCACAATTACGACTCTTTCATTCC
>CAURFY010000047.1:0-11321 GCA_963524115.1 uncultured Bacillus sp. | reverse complement strand
TAAACTAACCAGTGCGGATATAGGGAAGCTTATTTTTCATGGGGTAGATGAGTTGGGCGATTCAGTGTATACACTTGGCCGGAAATCATCAAAATACGTTGTTCCTTCATTACAAAGTTTAAGTTTGTTACTGCAAGAAAAGTATAAAGGGGAAGAAAAAATAATTTTTTCAAACACATCTCCAACTGTTCCTGTACCTATGTCACTTGGCGGTTTTTTTTCAAGAGGTTTGAAAATTGATTCCATTGGTGTTCCCTTATTAGTCGCGGGGGCGAAAATTTGCTTTAAGGATATCATCCGTTTAGTAGATCACACAAAAAATGTAGCTAAATCTACAAATATGCCAGTGACGGTGTTAGAAAATAAGGAATTTAAATAAAGGAAAAAACCCCTAAAAAAGGGGGCACTGAAAAAATAAGCAGTCTATTGATCACTCTGATTCAATATTGATTTCGCCAAAGCTATAGATTGATCCTTAGAATAACTATAATACAACCCAGAACTTAATCTGATTGGGTCACCGAAAAAGAACCTTTCATACAGAGTCTGCCTTCCGCCAAAAGCACTGATGCTGATATCCCACGCAAGCCTAAACAGGCGTGTTCTTTCCTTTGCATCACAGGATGCGCCCTGTAAGTATTGATGTAAATCTGTTTTTATTTCAGAGTCAAAATCCTTTTCTGTTGGTATTGATACCAATCCACTTGCACCAAGTAGCTGCAAAATCTCGGTAAATCTGGGGTATAACCTTTGAAATATGACGATAGCTGTGTATAAAGGATTGGCATCAGGTATCATGATCCCTCGTTTATCTATTTTTGCGCCGATTTCGGAACTCAATAACAACGCCTTTTCCGTTTCAAGGCCCGTAATTATTTCACTTATTTTTTCTTGGACGTGCTGATAACCCCCAATCTCAATTGAATCAACAAGCAATTGTGCTACACCAAGTAGAAACTCGCATTTAATGACCTGTCTGGACACGGTTTGGTGCAGTAAAAAAAGGTTAAATTTGGTTTCATCGTTAAAATTCCGCACAATGGAATAATCCTTGTAGAGGAAAACCCTTTCCCAGGGTACTAGTACATTATCAAAGACTACAATTGCATCCATTTCTTCAAATCTTGAACCTAAAGGATGGTCAAATTCTGAGGAGCGGTATGCAAATGACTCACGACAGATAAACTTTAGGTTGGGCGTGTTACTAGGAATGGAGAATGCATAAATAAATGGATCCTCAATAAATTTCCCACCAACTGGTAAAACCAACAGTTCATCGGTAATACCGCCTTGAGTAGCCAACAGTCGTGCACCTTTTATAATGATTCCATCACTATTTTGTTTTATAACTTGAGCAGAAATAGGTGTTTTGTCGTTCTCAAAATAAACCAAAGAACGGTTTACTTGAGGACTTACAAAAGTATGGGAGAAAGTAAGGTCATTTTCCCTAGCGTTTTCATATAATCTTCTAATATTTGTGCCGCGGTTTTGTTTGTCTTCAAAAATATCCCAAGCAGTCCCCAATGCCATCATGCCTGTATTCATATAATCAGGAGACCGCCCCATCATGCCACCTGAAGATTTTGCCCATTCTTGTGTCGTCAATCTCCTTTTTTCCAAATCCTCTTTTGTCTTTGGTGGTAAAAAAGAACTGCCAACTCTTTCTCCTGTTACCGGTGATGGATACGTCATAAAATCTTTGTTTGTTTTCAACTGCAGATCAAAGAGCTTGGCTTTACTGCTTAAGATTCCTTTAAAGGCATGGTGTTCACATATATTTCCAGATATTTTTTTACCATCCATCCAAATTTCTGCTTTTAAATCGCCGATTCTTTTCAAGAAGGTTAAACCATCAATAGCAGGCATGTTTCTCACCTATTTTCCTATGAATTATCTAATCCTTTTTATTCGCAAAATGCAAAAACGTTTCAAATTAGCTTATTAAACTTAAGTTAATATATTGCCTATCCAACTAAAAAACATGGATTTACTCTAAAAGAAATGGTGGGAAAAGTTTAATAGGATCGGTTAACTAGTGCAATTTAAAGAAAAATTAGAGAAAGAGAAGGGAGTACATAAAAAATAGCGAATGTATTTAAAATAGAACAAATTAGATTACCTTTTTGAAACATTCTTGGTAATCGATTTTCCTAAAATATATTAGTTTTAACATCAAACTTTACTTATTAACAGAATGAGGAATGGGGAATTCTTATGAAAACTGAAGAATATGAAAATCTACTTTCGATTCATCGAGTACCAGTCACAAAACTTCGGCCGAAGTTTGACTCGAGTCAATTTAGCTTTGAAACAACGGATGATCTTGAAGCACTGCCCACTGAAATGATTGGTCAGCACCGTGCAGAGCAGGCAATGGAGTTTGGTTTATCTGTGGAACAGTCTGGTTATAATTTGTTTGTCGTAGGTCCTGCAGGGACAGGTAGAATGACTTATACACGCAATAGTGTAGCAGAAATGGCAAAAAAACGACCAGTGCCTGATGATTGGTGTTATGTATATAATTTTGAAAATCCTGATAGGCCAATGGTGATTTCTTTGCCTGCAGGAAATGGTCCACTATTTCAACGAAAAATTGAGACCTTGTTAATAGAAATTGGACGAGAACTCCGCTCCACATTTTCAGGAGAAGGTTACGAAAAAAAGAGGCAAGCCATTTTAGGGGGATTTCGTGAAAAAATGGAGGATCTTTGGAAACTGGCGGAAGCTTTTGCCTTAGAACTTAGTTTTAAAATAGAACATACACCAGAAGGGGTCAATACTTATCTTTTGCGTAACGGAAGACCTGTTGAAAGGAAGGAATATGGAAAACTACCCGATTCTGAAAAAGAAATATTAATAGGGAAAGAAAAAAAGGTAGAAGAAAAAATACGAGAAACCCTATATCAAATGAGAAAAATAGATGAGCAAATAAGGAAGAGTTTAGATCAGTTTATGCGTGAGACAACATCTGACTCCATTGTGAGTCTTTTTCAGCCAATCCGAGAGATCTACAAAGAGCATCCTAAAGTCCTTTCGTATTTAGAGGCTTATTTTCATGATGTTGTCGTTCACTTTTCATTCTTTTTAGCCAATGATGAGGTTCAAAATAATGTTATGAATTCACTCATCGCTTCGAAAGAACAGCAACTTGCTCGTTACACTGTAAATTTATTTGTGAATCACAAGAACCAAAATGGTGCACCCGTCATTTACGAGACAAACCCTACTTACCATAATCTATTCGGGAAAGTTGACTACAAAGGGGAACTAGGAAGCTGGGTTACTGATTTTTCCTATATTAAGCCAGGTGTTTTGCATTTAGCAAACGGTGGATATTTAATCCTACAAGCCACTGAATTACTGCAGCAGCCCAATGTCTGGACATTATTAAAAAGAGCCCTCCAGACTGGAAATGTTCAAATCGATAATTTATATGAGGATAGAGGAGTTTTTCCGACAACTGGAATCAAGCCTGAACCCATTCCATTAAATCTTAAAGTAATTATGATCGGTTCCTATTATTTATATGATTTACTTTCTAGTATTGATGAAGATTTTCATAAGCTGTTTAAGGTAAAAGTAGAATTTGATATGGTAATGGAAAAAGATAAAGAAAATAGCTTGAAAATGGCTCATTTTGTAAAAAACTATGCTAACCAGGAAGATCTCCTTCCATTTCATTCTAGAGCCGTCGCGAAAATTATTGATTATAGTTCACGCTTAGTAGAAGAACAATCGAAGCTTTCCACTCGATTTCAAGAAATTACGAAAGTTCTCGTGGAATCTAGTTATTGGGCAAAAAGGAGCCGTGATTCTTTTGTGGACGACCATCATATTCACCAAGCCATATCTGAACAGATGCTTAGGTCGAATCATGTGTTAGAGCAGTATCGAGAAATGATTAATAAGGGGACCATTATGGTTGATACAGATGGAGTTCGTGTCGGACAAATTAATGGCTTAGCCGTGATGGGAACACGTGATTCTACTTTCGGTATTCCAACCAAGATTACAGCACAAACTTATGTTGGAAAAAGTGGGATAATGAATATCGAAAGAGAAACATCTTTGAGCGGACAAATTCATAATAAAGGGATGATGATTTTGAATGGTTTCCTTTCTGGTGAATTTGCCAAAAATCGCCCCATTCCTTTATCAGCTAGTATTACTTTTGAACAAACATATTCACAAATAGATGGAGATAGCGCCTCTAGCACAGAGTTATATGTGCTCTTATCATCACTCGCAGAAGTTCCGATCAAACAAAGTATTGCCGTTACTGGATCAGTGAATCAATGGGGAGAAATTCAACCAATTGGGGGAGTCAATGAAAAAATTGAAGGATTTTATCATATTTGTAAGGAACGGGGGCTTACTGGAAAACAAGGTGTTATCATTCCAAAGCAAAATATAAACAACTTAATGCTAGAAGATGAAGTCGTCGATGCGATAAAAGGAGAGAGGTTTCATATTTGGGCAGTAGGTCATATTGCTGAAGGAATTGAAATATTAACAGGTGAAAGTGCTGGAATTACCCGTGATATAAATGGACAGTATCCTGCAGATTCAATTTTTTCAAAAGTGGAAGCACGGTTCAATAGAATGTATGAGTCTGCTAAGGTAATAAAATAATTAGAAGGGGAGCACGCTTATTAAAAGCCAGCGTGTTTTTTTTCGGCAAAAAATAATTATGATAAAAGCTAAAACTTGAAAACATGGTTAATTTGAGGATAATTCCTTAACTACTAGATGTGAAAATAAATAGGTTATTTAGGGTACAAATGTACCCTAAACCATTAAAGATATTAACAATAGGCAGTTAAGAAGATTTTAAAACAGGACAAAAAGGAAAACAACCTCTGTTTAAAAGTAGGAAAATTCAATAATTTTAATTAATTCAAAGGATTAACCGAACATACAATCGAATACTTACAATATCTAGAAAAGGAGGGACGTGGCGGGGATGCCTTATGGATTTATTAAACACATTGAGAACAAGGGTTATAGTTCGGAGACCGTTAAAAGTTATGACAGAGTGTGTAAACAGTTTTTTCTCTTTCTAAAGAATACCTATCTTGCTAATAAGGAGCCTTTCCAAATTTCTCCTGCTGATATTAAAAATTATTTAGAAGAGCAATTAGACAAGGAAAAAAGTATTTCTACAATAAATAAAGAGTTGGCCATTCTAAAAACATTATTTAATTTCCTTTGGGAGATCGACAAGGTACCAGTTGATCCAGCAGTTAAGCTGAAACGGTATAAGAATAAAGATACTCTAAAGATCGAAGTTCCCTATCAACAAATAATGGAGATCCTTAATAAAACGTTTAATAATAAAAACTATTCACCATTACGAAAAGCCATTTTTCTTTTAGCAACAAAAGGATTAAAAACAGCAGACTTCCGTTTCAAAAAAGATGATGTGAATATTTCGATGGCTGAGAATAAGGTTGAAATCAATCTGAAAAACCGAACCATTTCTTTAGTAGGGAAGGAGGCCTATTTTTTCAAAGTGTATTATGATGAAACAATGATGAAGAGTAGTGAGTATGTTTTTGTCACAAAACAGCATGGGGTGAAAACAGGAGGTCCAATCCAAGTCATGTCCATCCTTCATCATTTACGAGACATTTCAAAGGATTACCTACAGGAGGGTGTGCAGACCCTCACTCTCATTTCAATTCGGAGGGCCTTAGCTTATTATTTGTACGACAATAAAGATTCTATTCAAATGATAGCGAAAGAGCTTGGTATTGAAGAAATCTCAGCATCAAATTACCTTAAACAAATAACCGAAGCGCTGCAGTCTCAAAATTTCGTGGTAGAAAGGTGAGAAAACAAGATTATGAGAGTCATTTCACTATGTCCAAGTAATACGGAAATCATCGAATACTTAGGTTTAACACAATTGTTAGTGGGGGTGGATGATTGCTCAGATTGGCCTGCCTCCATTGCCAACTTACCCAAATTTGGACCTGATTTAGCCATTAACATGGATCTTGTTGAAAAATTAAAGCCAGATCTTGTCTTGGCCTCATTAAGTGTTCCTGGTATGGAAAAGAACGTCGAAGCTTTAGTGGAAAGGGGAATTCCACATATCATATTAAACCCTCAATCCCTTTCTGATATTGAGACAGACTTAATTATTACCGCCAAAGCACTTGGAGAGTCTGAACGAGGGTATGATGCTGCTCGTAAGTACCGGAATCGACTCGATAATGTAAAAAGGAAAAGTTCCAAGGTTAAATTAAAGCCTTCACTATATTGGGAGTGGTGGCCAAAACCCATTTTCACCCCAGGAAAAATCAACTGGCTAACAGAAATTTCAGAAGCAGCAGGCGCAGTAAATGTATTTGATGATGTTAATTTAGCGAGTGTTCAAACCGATTGGGAAGATGTTTTGAAGCGAAAACCTGATTTTATTTGTCTAGCTTGGGTGGGAGTACGAAAGGAAAAGATTCAAAAAAGTGCTATTACTAAACGACCAGGATTTGAGAGGCTGCACTATTTAAATGAAAATCAAATCCTCATTTTAGAAGAAGAGTTATACTGTCGACCATCACCAAGGCTTCTTGAAGGGCTTGAAAAGCTATTTAAGTTAATACATATAAAGGATTAGCAGTTTTCTCCTATGCAAATTATTCTTTTTTTTACTATTTCATTGTTTCAAAAAAAAGTAGAAACAAAAAATAGTGTTATAATAAATATTTATTGGTTTTTTAGCAAGCTTAGTTTGCATAGGAGATGGATCAAATTGAAGAGCATTTATCAAAATAAATGGGCTGTTATTTTTATAGCTATTTTTTGTTCAATTTTGTGGGGGAGTGCGTTCCCTGTTCTAAAAATCAGCTACGAGGAATTACAAATGGTCACAAACGATACGATGGCAAAAATTGTTTTTGCCGGATTGCGTTTCCTTTTAGCAGGGTTGATGATTCTAGTTTATTTATTTTTTACCAATCGTAAGAAATTAGTCGTTAGGCGCTCACAGATTTTTGTTTTGGTCGTGTTCGGTATTATTCAGACGGCTATACAGTACTTTTTCTTTTACAATGGATTGGCGAAAGTATCTGGAATGCAAGGATCTATATTGACTTCAACCGGCACATTTTTAGCAGTGTTTTTGGCACATTTTTACTACAAGGACGATAAAATGAATGGCAAGAAAGTCATTGGAATTTTGGCTGGGATCACCGGTATCATTGTTGCTAATTGGGGACAAGACTTCCAGTTTCAATTTCAGTGGACCGGGGAAGGGTATATGATTCTATCTGCGCTTACCAGTGCGATTACAACGATTATGGCAAAAGAGTTAGCAACTGATATTGATCCAATTACACTCACAGGGTGGCAGTTAACAATCGGGTCCACCCTGTTACTTTTAATAGGGTTGCCACAGGTGGGAGCTCATTCTATTATCTTTACTCCGTTTGGAGTAGGTCTTCTTGTATATGCAGCGATGATTTCAGCTGTAGCTTTTGCACTTTGGTTTTCGATTTTGAAATATAACAAAGCAGGTGAAATGAGTATTTATAATTTCTTAACACCTGTATTTGGTGCGTTTTTATCGGCGATGTTTATTCCTGGAGAAAGATTGAATCTATTTATTTTAGGAGCGATTGCTTTGGTTGCAGTTGGAATTATTGCGATTAATTATCGTGGGCGTGCCAAAAAAACAAGCAATGGTGTAAGCGTTCGGAAAATAATTTAGAAAAGATCTAGTTAGTGAGGAAAAATGTTTTGAGTGCAGGATGAGGTCCAATTGGGCTTTTCCTGCATTTTTTTGAAATAACATATTAAATATTAATCTAAAAAAGAACAAACGTTCCCTGAAGTGTGGTATAATGAAAATATATATTAATGATCTTTTCATCACGTTTACTTCTCGGATATTCTAAAGATATTTTCATCATATTCGGAGGTAGTAATTATGCCAAGAAATCCAGGTATTTCAGATGGAACGATTATTGAGATGTACAAACGTGGGACTCCATTCAAATTAATGGGACCAATCATAGGACTTTCAGATCGTTCTATTCGTAATGTAATGTATAAACATGGTGTAAATATGAACCGTGAACAGTCGTCAGGACAGCCACGGCGACATAAAGTAAACGAGAATTTCTTCAAAATATGGTCAAATGAAATGGCATGGGTTTTAGGACTTTTTATTACAGACGGAACGGTGAACAATCAAATACATAGTATCTCTTTTTCACAAAAGGATGAAAGAATCTTGCGTCTGGTTTCAAAATATATGGAAGCAGATTATGTTTTAGGAACTATAGGTCCAACTTGCACAACACCAACACTAAAAATAAATTCAAAAGAAATTAAAACTGACCTAGAAAAATTAGGTGTGGTAGCAAATAAATCATTAACTGTTCCATTCCCAAATGTACCAACTAAATTTTTGCCCTCATTTGTAAGAGGTGTAATTGATGGAGATGGGTGGGTTCAAAAATCAGGATACGTGATGAATGTTACTTCTGGAAGCAAATATTTTGCTGAGGGCCTCTTATCAGTTTTTCAATTATGGGAATTGCATTCTGAAATTACTGTTACAAACAGTCAGGCTGGTAATTCTATTTATCGTGTTTGGGTTAAAGGCAAACACGATCTTCCTAAACTTGCAAAGATTATTTATAATGATACTACTGATAATTGTATAACTTATAAAAAACTTTATATGTCACAGCGTTTAGAACCTTAAATTTATTTATAGGAGAGATTTTCATGTGGAAAAAAGTAAATGGAAGATTGGTTTCAATTACAGATACTTCTAGGGTTAAATTTAGAACGAATATCAGCAAATCCATTTTAGATCAACTAAATACAATTGCTGTTGAAAATAACACTCACATTAATTACCTTCTGGAAAGTGGATTACAAGAGGTTTTGAATCAAGGTGTCATTACCTTTAGAAAGGACTCCAGACCTAAAGATAGAACGCAATATAAAACCACTTATGATAAAGAATTGTTGGAAAACGTTAAACAGTTTGCTAAGGATCACGATTTATTCATTAACGATATTATTGAATACAGTATTAAATTCATAAATCTTGAAAATATTAAAAATAGTAGTTTTAGAAGCAGGGTAGAATGATACAATTTATTATTTTATCTAATTCTCTCAACGCCCCAGACATAATATCTATTATAGGAAGCTGATTTTAGAAATGCATTTCGGTCTCGCTATTCAAGTATACTTAAAATAGTGAGACCGAATAAAATTTATTACTATTTCAAAACATCTATGTTTTTTAAAAATTTTATGGGTAAAACTTTGAATTATTATTAACTGATCTTCTTATATGTTCTGGTAATTGATTTATCATTGATACTAAGTGCTTTTGAGCTACATTACCTAACTCGAACTTGCTCTCTATATAATTTGCACATATCGAGATTTCGTAATCAAAAAGATAATCATAAACATGATAATCCACAAACAGAATATCGTCAGTTGGAAATGGGATTTCTTTTCCTTGTAATGCATACATCAAACCTAAGTGGTGGTTTGATTTTATTCGATGTAACCGTGCAAGATGATACAAAGGTTCAGCTCTTGTAGGTCTATAATTCCATGCTTGTTGAAGATACATATAGGATAGAGCAAAAAACTGCTCTTCCTCCTTATTTAAGGTATCGATTGCCTCCTGGTCAAGTTTCGATGGATTACCAATTGCATTTTTAATTATGACATCACGTTTATGAGAAGAAAAACTAGCCATTCGCTCATAGCAGAGACCAATTTGCATCAGTGAATAGAAAACCTCCTCTACCCACCCACCTGAGTCTACTCTTTTCTTATACCATTCGATTGATTCCGGGTATTCACCAAGACACATATATGTTTGAGCTAAATAAAACATGTACCTGATTTTTAAATAACTTGGCGTGTCTGGATCATGAATTCCTTCTAATAATAAGCGTTTATCACGTTCAAATTTATCAGTCTTGCTACCACCATCTGCTTGATCATCAACAATCAAACTCTCTAATTTCCCCTTTGTATCGATATATGAAAATGAACCATCGCCTAATCTAGAGCGATCAATATCCCAGTATTCATGCGTTACACCAACAGATTTCCATGGCAAAGATGTCTTAAGAAGTCGAGTTAACCAGTATTTGATTTGTCCATTAAATTGCATGGTAAGATATTGATCCATTTCTAAATTGTTTTTATTAAAACTAGGTTCTACCATTAATACCATATCAGCATCGAGCAGCAGCAAATAATCAGCCTCAGGATATGTCGCTTGAGCAAGCGATAAAGCTAAACTTCGATTGTATCCAAAGTTTTTAAATGGGTGATAATTTATGGTTCCAGAAATTTCGTTTTCTTTACACCAATTTTCAATAATCTCAGGTGTATGATCAGTGGAGCCGGTATCACATATGGAGACAAAATCGATAACCGATTTCGCTGAATTCAAACACCGTTCGATAATTTTAGACTCATTTTTTACAATCATACATAGACAAATTTTCTTATTGGAGTTATTCACCTTATCTCATTCACCTCATCCAATAATTTTGGTTTAATATTCTCTCTCCCTACTGTTTATGAAAAAAGTTAATTCCTTGTTTGGACTATTGCAACTCTTATCTTCTATTATCCAATATTAACAAAATATATAAAATTTTTCGGGTAATAAAAAAAAGGAAAGGCTCACTTAAAACCTTTCCATTCGAAGAACCATTGTTTTAAATTAACTAATGCCAATCCCTGCGCTCGCAACGCCTGTCAGAGTAGTAATAAGACTTTCAACTGGAGCTGTTGAAGAAAATACCATGATTAATCGTTCCCCAGCAGTTATTGGGATATTAACGTTAGCAACTCCACTCGCAATATCTCCAATGCTGATTAGACCTGTAAAAGTAGGAGCTAATGTTACGCTCGCTCCAACGATCGGTGTAAAGAGGTTAGAGTTTGACGGTGCACTCCATAATTGTGCTTGAACTGTTACATCTGCCCCAAGAAGTAATCCCGCTGTTACACTAAAGAAACCTGCTATTGAACTAATAGTACCATCTCTTGGAACAGAAAATGCTAAATCATTCAAACCTTGAAGGTCTATAGTACCCCCCGCTAAATTTATGCTAGAAATAGAATTTCCGTATCCAATTATTCCTCCTGTACCTGCTAAACCGCCCAATAAAGTAGTAAGCGTTACCGGAACCCCTGAGGCAAATGGGATGATAGCGCCACTTCCCGCAGCTCCAGTGGCACCTGTTGGTCCTGTTCCTCCAGTGGCACCGGTAGGCCCTGTTCCTCCTGTTGGTCCTGTTCCTCCAGTGGCACCAGTAGGT